>NZ_JBHHMJ010000430.1:0-8415 GCF_042136455.1 Stenotrophomonas sp. 3diitr2024 | reverse complement strand
TCGGCTTTGAACTGTGCGAGGCCAAGGGCCATGCGCGCCACTGCGAGTACGCCGACGCCGAACTGGATGCGCGCCGGATCCTGCTGCGAGGCCCGCTGTCCACGCGCGCAACGCATGTCCGCTACTGCTGGGCCGATGGCCCGGTGTGCACGCTGCGCGATCGCAGCGGGGCGCCGGCCGGCCCGTTCGAACTTCCCATTGCCGAAGCCGAGGCCCGACGATGATGACGTTGTCTACGCAGTCCCCTGTGGCCCGCGACAGGGCCGGCCTGAGATCCATGGCGCGCCAGCTGCTGGCGGCAGTGTTCCTGCTGTCGGCCGCAGCCGCCCGGGCCAGCGCGCCGCCGGACGCTCCGCCGGTGTACTTCGACTGGTTCGAGTACCGCGGCAATGACCAGGCGTTTGAAGTGCCGCTGCCGGCCGGGCACTACCGCAATCCGGTACTGGCCGGCTTCCATGCCGATCCCAGCATCGTGCGCGCGAACGGCCGGTTCTATCTGGTCAATTCCAGCTTCACCTACTTCCCGGGCATTCCGGTGTTCGAGAGTGCTGACCTGGTGCACTGGAAGCAGATCGGAAATGTGATTGACCGCCCCACGCAGCTGGATTTCGACGGGCTGAGCGTCTCGCGCGGCATCTTTGCCCCCACAATCGAGTACCACGACGGGGTTTTCTACGTGGTGACCACGGCCACCGACAGCGGCGGCAACTTCATTGCCACTGCGCGCGACCCGGCCGGGCCGTGGTCCGATCCGCACTGGCTGCCCGGCATCGATGGCATCGATCCATCACTGTTTTTCGACGACGACGGCAAGGTGTACCTGATCAACAACGATGCACCGCCCGGTCCGCCGCGCTACGACGGGCACCGCGCCATCTGGATGCAGCAGATCGATCTGGCGGCATTCAAGCCGGTCGGGCCACGCCGGGTGCTGGTTGATGGAGGCGTGGAGCCAGCGAAGAATCCGATCTGGATCGAGGGACCGCACATCTACAAGCGGGAGGGCTGGTATTACCTGTCCGACGCTGAAGGGGGTACCGGGCCGCAGCATTCGCAGGTGGTGCTGCGCAGCCGCGCGGTGTGGGGACCCTACGTTGCCTATGCGGGCAATCCGATCCTGACCCAGCGCGAGCTGCCGGACGACCGTCCGCTTCCGATCACCAATGCCGGCCACGCCGACCTGGTCGAAGGCCCGGATGGCTCGTGGTGGGCGGTGTTCCTGGCCAGCCGCAACTATCAGAAGCGCCACTACAACACCGGGCGCGAGACCTACCTGTTGCCGGTGCGATGGCATGATGGCTGGCCGCAGATCCTGCCGACCGACCAGACCATTCCCTACGTGGCCGAGGCGCCGTCGTGGATGCAGGGCGAGGCATCGCAGGCCCCGTCGACCGGCAATTTCGTGGCGCGCGACAATTTTGATGGCCCAGCGCTCGATCGCCAGTGGCTGCGCGTGCGCGTGCCCAGGCATGCCTGGGCTGACTTGCACAAGCGCCCCGGCATGCTGGCCGTGCACCCGCTTGCCGAGGATCTGGACACGTTGCGCAATCCGGCATTTCTCGGCCGGCGCCAGCAGCACCTGCGCTTCGAGGCGAGCACCGCGATGACCCCGCCAGCGCCCGGTGTCGCCGCCGGTCTGGCGGCGTTCCAGAGCGAGGCGTACTGGTACTTCCTCGGCGTTCGTGACCTTGGCGGGGGGCGCCTCTCGCTCTTCCTCGAAGCGCGTGACGGGGGGGGCAGCACGCGGACGCTGGCCAGCCATGACGTGCCGGCGTCTGCAGCGCTGCGCCTGAAGATTGCCGGCAACGAGGGCGACTACGCGTTCTCGTTCGACATCGGCGACGGGCAGGGCTGGCAACTGCTCGCAGGCGACGTGGACGGCACCGTTCTGAGTACGGACCGGGCAGGCGGCTTCGTGGGCGCACTGTTGGGTCCCTTCGCGCGCGACGAGCGCACCGGGAGAAGCAAATGAGACTGTCGATTTCGTCCAGGACCCGCCGCCCTACGTGGCGTGGCCTGGCCACCGTGTTCGTCCTGAGCTGCGTGGCGGCCGCCGCATCCGCGGCCGCGCCACGGCCCTGGCTGGATGTCTCGGCAAGCTTCGAGCAACGGGCCGCCGCACTCGTCGCGCAGATGACCCTGGAAGAGAAGGCGGCACAGATGCAGAATGCCGCGCCGGCAATCGAACGGCTGGGTGTGCCCGCCTACGATTGGTGGAATGAGGGGTTGCATGGCGTGGCACGGGCAGGGCAGGCCACGGTGTTTCCGCAGGCAATCGGCCTGGCCGCGACCTTCGATGTACCGCTGATGGGGCAGGTGGCCACGACCATCAGCGACGAGGCCCGCGCAAAGCACCACCAGTTCCTCCGCGAAGGCGCGCATGGCCGTTACCAGGGCCTGACCTTCTGGTCGCCGAACGTCAACATCTTCCGCGACCCGCGCTGGGGTCGCGGACAGGAGACCTACGGCGAGGATCCCTACCTCACCGCGCGCATGGGCGTGGCCTTCGTACGCGGCCTGCAGGGCGACGACCCCGTCTACCGCAAGCTGGACGCCACCGCCAAGCACCTGGCCGTGCACAGCGGGCCGGAGGCCGACCGCCATCACTTCGATGCACGCCCCAGCCGGCGCGACCTCTACGAAACCTACCTGCCGGCGTTCGAGGCGCTGGTGAAGGAAGGCGAAGTGGATGCGGTCATGGGCGCCTACAACCGCGTGTACGGCGAGTCCGCCAGCGCCAGCCGCTTCCTGCTGCGTGATCTGCTGCGACGCGACTGGGGCTTCAAGGGCTACGTGGTCTCGGACTGCTGGGCCATCGTCGACATCTGGAAGCACCACCGTATCGTCGGCACGCGCGAAGCCGCCGCGGCGCTGGCGGTCAGGAACGGCACGGAGCTGGAATGCGGCCAGGAGTACGCAACGCTGCCTGCGGCAGTGCGCCAGGGGCTGATCAGCGAAGCGGAGATCGACGATGCGGTGACCCGCCTGTTCACCGCACGGATGCGCCTGGGCATGTTCGATCCGCCGGAGCGGGTGCGCTGGGCGCGCATTCCGGCCTCGGTGAACCAGGCGCCGGCCCATGATGCGCTCGCGCTCAAGGCCGCGCAGGCATCGCTGGTGCTGCTGAAGAACGATGGCATCCTGCCGCTGTCGCGCGACACCAAGCGCATTGCCGTGGTTGGACCCACCGCCGACGACACCATGGCGCTGCTCGGCAACTACTTCGGCACACCGGCCGCGCCGGTCACGATCCTGCAGGGCATACGCGAGGCGGCCAAGGGCGCTGAGGTGCGGTATGCGCGTGGCGTGGACCTGGTGGAAGGGCGCGACGATCCCGGTGCAACGCCGTTGATCGAGCCGACCTTCCTGCGGCCCTCGGCGGACTCGCCCGAGCGCGGCCTGCGCGGCGAGTACTTCCGCACGCCCGACCCGTCTGGCACTCCGGCCCTGGTGCGGACCGACGCGCAGATCGGCTTCCGCTGGGACCGGGGCTCGCCGACCGACAACCTGCTGGCACGCGGCGAAGCGGCACCGGGGCAGGGGATTCCCAACGACCGCTTCAGCATCCGCTGGAGCGGCCAACTGCTGCCGCCCGTGTCCGGTCGCTACCGGCTGGAGGTGGCCGGCGATGATGGCTACCGCCTGTACCTTGACGGGAAGCGTGTGATCGATCACTGGGTGAACACGGATCGCCTGCATGCCGAGGGTGTCGAACTCGACCTGCAGGCGGGGCGTGCCTATGACCTGAAGCTGGAATACTACGACGACCAGCGCGATGCCGGCGTGCGCCTGGGCTGGCGCATGCCCGGCGCCAAGGCGCCGTTCGATGAAGCGCTCGATGCCGCACGCGATGCCGACGTGGTGGTGTTCGTCGGTGGCCTTACCGGCGATGTCGAAGGCGAGGAGATGACGGTCAACTATCCGGGCTTTGCCGGTGGCGACCGCACCGACCTGCGGTTGCCCGCGCCGCAGCGCACCCTGCTGGAGGCCCTGCACGCTACCGGCAAGCCGGTGGTGATGGTACTCACCGGCGGCTCGGCCATCGCCGTGGACTGGGCGCAGGCGCATCTGCCGGCCATCCTGATGAGCTGGTACCCCGGGCAGCGCGGCGGCACCGCCGTCGGCCAGGCGCTGTTCGGCGACGTCAATCCCGCCGGCCGTTTGCCGGTCACCTTCTACAAGGCCGGCGAAGCGATGCCGGCATTCGACGACTACGCCATGGAGGGCCGTACCTACCGCTACTTCCGTGGCACGCCGCTGTACCCGTTTGGTCACGGGCTCTCGTACACGCGCTTCGATTATGGTGCGCTCCGCCTCGATGCGGACACCATCGGCGCCGATGGTCGCGTGACCGCGTCGGTGGATGTGACCAACGCAGGCACGCGCAGCGGTGACGAAGTGGTACAGCTGTACGTGCGGCGCGAACACGCCGGTGGCGGTGATGCCGTGCAGGAACTGCGCGGCTTCCAGCGGGTCCATCTGGCTCCGGGCGAACGCCGCACGGTGACGTTCACCCTGGAGGCAGCGCAGGCTCTGCGCCACTATGACCAAGCGCGTGCGGCGTACGCGGTGCAGCCCGGTGCCTACGAGGTCAGGGTAGGGGCGTCCAGTGCCGATATACGTGCGCAGGTCAGGTTCACCGTGGTGCCCGCGCATGACTGATCGCCCTCGTCGGCATCGATTCCCCTTCGACCAGATCCCTTTTCCAGGACGTCCGCTGCATGGCAAGCACTGAACACGCGCTGTCGGTACGCGAGAAGCTCGGCTACAGCCTGGGCGATCTCGCTGCCAACCTGATCTTCCAGACCCTGATCACCTACCTGGCATTCTTCTACACCGACGTCTACCGCCTGCCAGCTGCGACCGCGGCCACGATCATCTTTGTGGTCGGCCTGCTGGGTGCGTTCGTGTTCACGCCGTTGATCGGCATCGCGGCCGACCGAACGTCCACCCGCTGGGGCCGCTTCCGCCCGTGGATCCTGTGGACGGCCATCCCCTTTGGCGTACTGTCCCTGCTGGCGTTCAGCACCCCGGACCTGGGCGAGCGCGGAAAGGTGATCTATGCACTGGGCACCTACGCGCTGCTGGTCTGCGTTTACGCCGCGAACAACCTGCCGTACTCGGCGCTGAGCGGCGTGCTGACCGGCAGCATGGCGCAGCGCAACAGCCTTTCGGCTTACCGCTTCGTGGCCGTGATGATCGCGCAGTTCATCATCCAGGTGCTGCTGATGCCGCTGGTGCTGATTCTGGGTGACGGCGACCGGGTGCGCGGCTTCGAACAGGTCATGACCGCCTTCGCACTGATCGGAACAGTGTTCTTCCTGATCACCTTCGCCACCACCCGCGAACGCATCGTGCCGACGCGCGAGCAGACCGGCGGCATAGTGCAGGACCTGTCGGACCTGCTGCACAACCGCCCGTGGCAGGTGATGCTGGCGCTGACCGTGCTGGTGTTCATCAACCTGGCGTTGAAAGGCGGCACCTACATCTATTACTTCCAGTACTACATGAGCGAAGCGGCACTGGCCGGCTTCCTGGAAAACTCAGGCTTCAACGGCCTGATCCGTGCATTGAATGGCGCCCTCGCCAGCGCCGGTTTCGCGGCGTTCACCTGGCCGAAGGACGCGGCCACCTCGGCGTTCAGCCTGTTCAACGCGTGCGGCATCCTCTGCATGATCGTGGGTATTGGTGCATCACGGCGGCTGGCGGATCGCTTCGGCAAGCGCGATGTCTTCGGTGGCGCCTTGTTTGTCTCGACCCTGTTCCTGCTGGCCTTCTACCTGTTCCCACCCACGGCGGTGGCGGTGGCGTTCGCAGCCTTCATGCTGCATGGCTTCTGCTATGGCATCACCATCCCGTTGCTGTGGGCGATGATCGCCGACGTCGCGGACTACTCGGAGTGGAAGAACCATCGAAGGGCCACTGCGATCATCTTCTCGGCGATGCTGTGCGGCCTGAAGATCGGCCTCAGCGTGGGTGGCGCACTGGTCGCCGCGATCCTTGCCCACTACGGCTACCAGGCAGGCCTGGTGCAGCAGCCTGAGGCCGTGGTGCAGGGCATCCGCCTGACCGTAAGCGTCTATTGCTCCCTTCCGTTCCTGCTCGCCGTGGCGCTGCTGTTCTTCTACCGGATCGACAAGCGCGCGGAAACGCGCATCGAGCAGGATCTCCACCTGCGTCGCCGTTCCGCCGACGCCTCCGCGTAACGCCAAGATGACAACCATGATCGACCTCTCTGCCGGTGAAGACGGCCAGGCCAGCGAAGCCCGTCTCGCGCAGCTCAGCGCACACGCCATTTCGCAACCGCTGGTGACCCACATCTACACCGCCGACCCTTCGGCGCACGTATTCGAGGGACGCCTGTACATCTATCCGTCGCACGACATCGACGGTGGCCAGCCCTTCGACGACGAAGGCGGCCATTTCGGCATGCAGGATTACCATGTGCTGAAGATGGATACGCCCGACGGCACCGCCGTCGATTGCGGCATGGCGTTGCACCTGCGCGACGTGCCCTGGGCGCGGAAACAGATGTGGGCCCCCGACGCCGCCTGCCGCGATGGCCGCTACTACCTCTACTTCCCTGCCAAGGACGCCGAGGGCCGGTTCCGCATCGGCGTGGCAATCGGTGCGCGACCGGAGGGCCCGTTCGTGCCTCAACCGGAGCCGATCAAGGGCGCGTACTCGATCGACCCGGCGGTGTTCGAAGACGAGGATGGCAGCCACTACCTGTACTTCGGCGGCATCTGGGGCGGGCAGCTGCAGAAGTATCGTGACAACCAGTACGACGTGGCACACGAGGAACCCGAGGGCAGCGCGCCGGCCCTGGGGCCGCGCGTGGGCCGCCTGGATGCCGGCATGACCGAACTGGCCGAGCCCACCCGCGAAGTGCAGATCCTGGATGAGCATGGCCAGCCGCTGCGTGCGGACGACCATGCGCGCCGCTTCTTCGAAGGCCCGTGGCTGCACAGGTACCAGGGTCGCTACTATCTGTCGTACTCCACTGGCAACACCCACCAGCTGTGCTACGCCGTGGGAGACAGCCCGTACGGGCCGTTCACCTATGCCGGCGTGATCCTCACCCCCGTGGTCGGTTGGACCACCCACCACTCCATCTGCCAGTTCCAGGGCCAGTGGTACCTGTTCTATCACGATGCGCTGATGTCCGGCGGCATCACCCACCTGCGCTCGGCCAAGTGCACGCCGCTGCACATGGAGCCGGACGGACGCATCCGAACGATCAATCCCTATGGGGCCTGAGCGCATGCTGCCGATGGATGATGCGCTGGCCCCGCTGGCGGCCGGTGAGCTGCATTGGCTGAGGTGCGGCGAACTGGAGGTTGCGCTCGCCGCAGGGGCGGGCGGGCGCATCGCGCACCTGCGTTACCGGGGCGTGGAATGGCTGGTGGACGCGCAGGAGACCGGGCCGGCGGCGATCGCCTGGGGCTGCTACCCGATGGTGCCGTGGGCCGGGCGCATCCGCCGTGGACAGTTCCGTTTTGACGGCATGCCGCATCGGCTGCCGCTCAACTTCGACGGGCATGCCATCCATGGGGTGGGCTTCTCGCGACCCTGGCAGATCGACCGGCTGGATGCGGCCGCAGCCGAGTTGTCGCTGCAGCTGCCGCGCGACAGCTACTGGCCCTTCGGTGGCGTCGCCCTCCAGGAAGTGAGCCTGCACCCTCACACCCTGCAGCTGCGCCTCTCGGTCCAGGCGGGCGGACAGGCGATGCCGGCGGTGCTGGGCTGGCACCCCTGGTTCAGGAAGCCGGACCGGTTGCTGTTCAATCCTCGCGCGATGTATCCGCGGGACAGGGAAGGTATTGCCACGCTGCCCCACGTGGAGCCCACCACCGGCCCTTGGGATGACTGCTTCGTTGCCGACGGTGACGTCACGCTGGTACGCGAAGGCCAACGCCTGCGGCTGAGGTCGGACCGCGACCACTGGGTGGTCTACGACGCTGCGCCGCACGCCACCTGTGTCGAACCGCAGAGTGGCCCGCCGGACGGCTTCACGCTGGCGCCGCACCGGCTGGAGCCTGGCCAGCGCCTCGCGTTGACGTTCGAACTGGCGTGGGTGGCAGACAGCAGCTGAAGCCCGGCCAGGGCCCGCAATCGCCCTGGTTCCGGAGTATCGGTACGCCGCCTGGACCGGGTGTGGACCTTGGTGCCTGGCACGGGCTGCGCCTCACCACCACGTGCGATCTGCTACAGGTTCCAGTCAACCCGCATGCCCGCGATCAGTGCATTCGGCAGGTCCCGCTGCCGCGCAGGTTCGTTGAACGGGTCCGGATGCACGATGTAGTGCAGGTTCGGTGCAATCCTGAGCTGCGGGGTGAGCTGGATGCCATAGCTCAGCTCCATCATCACCTGGCTTCCGTGCGGGGTGCCGCTGCCGCCGGCGGCAGCGCGGGC
>NZ_JBHHMJ010000415.1:0-4152 GCF_042136455.1 Stenotrophomonas sp. 3diitr2024 | reverse complement strand
GTGTCCGCGGCATGGATGCCGCGGCCAAGCCCCCAAGGACGGGTTTACGGCGTCCCCGCAACCCGACACCGCCCCGCCCAACAAACAGAAAAGCCAGAGCCGGCTGTTGCTCTGGCTCTGGCTCTGGCTCTGGGTTTGGCTTTTGCTTCGGCGGTTGCCTCTGCGGGTGCCGGGCCGCAGGCCCGGCAGATCAACTCAAACCACCGGTTCGCGCAGGGCGGGGTTGTCCCAGCCCGGGCGCGGGGCGAAACGGTCGCCGTGGCGCTGCTGCAGCGCCTTCAACCGCTCGACGATCGCATCGGCACCGACCGCACGGATGTGCTGGATCGGACCGCCGCGGAACGGGGCGAAACCGGTGCCGAAGATCACGCCGGCATCCAGCAGGTCCGCATCGGCCACCACGCCTTCGTGCAGGCACGCCACGGCCTCGTTCAACAGCGGCAGGATCAGGCGGTCTTCCAGGTCGGCCGGGGCCTGGTAGTCGCTGGCCACGTCCGGCTTCTTCGGCTTGCCGTTTTCCCAGGTGTAGATGCCCTGGCCATCCTTCTTGCCACGCTTGTCCGGTTCCACCGTCTGCAGCGCGGCCGGAATCTGCAGGCCCAGGAACGGTGCCAGTTCGCGGCCGACTCCGGCGGCCACGTCCAGGCCGACGGTATCGATCAGTTCGATCGGGCCCATCGGCATGCCGAACTTCACTGCGGCCTTGTCGATCACCGGGCCCGGGACGCCTTCGGCGTAGGCGGTGGCCGCTTCCAGCATGTACGGGAACAGCACGCGGTTGACCAGGAAGCCCGGACTGCCGGCCACCGGCACCGGGAACTTGCCCAGCGCCTTGCAGAACGCGGCCAGGCGGCGCTCGGTCTCCGGCGCCATGCCATCGTGGTGGATGATTTCCACCAGCGGCATCTGCGCTACCGGGTTGAAGTAGTGCAGGCCGGCGAACTGCGCCGGGCGCTGGATGTGATCGCGCAGTTCCACCAGTGGGATCGACGAGGTATTGGTGGTCAGCAGGGCGTCCTGCTTCATCTTCGGTTCCAGCGTCTGGTACAGCGCACGCTTGGCTTCCGGGTTCTCGATGATCGCCTCGATCACCAGATCCGCTTCGGCAACCCCATTGCCTTCCAGGTCGGCACGCAGGCGTGCGGCCACGGCGGGGCGCTTGCTTTCGTCGCGCACCTTCTTGGCGAACAGCGCCTGCGCGCGTTCCATGGCCGGGTCGATGAAGCGCTGCTCGCGGTCCTGCAGGGTCACCTCGAAGCCCTTGTAAGCGGCCCACGCGGCGATGTCGCCGCCCATCACGCCGGCGCCGACCACGTGCACGTGACGGATGCCGGAATCACCACTGCCCAGGCCCTTCAGTCGCTCGGTGAGGAAGAAGATACGGATCAGATTGCGCGCGGTCGGTGTACTGGCCAGCTTGACCACGGCGCGCCGCTCGGCGTCCAGGCGGGCCTGGATGGGCTTGCCGCCACTGCGTTGCCAGGTGCTGATCAGCGCGTACGGCGCCGGGTACTGGTCCTTCTTCGCCTTGCGTGCGACCTGCTTGACCATCTGCGGCGCCAACAGCCTGCGTGCCAGCCAGGTGTTGGTGGCCCATGCCGTCGCGCGCTGCTTGAACGGGCGGGTGGTGCCGGACAGCGCCAGCGCGACGGCGGTGTCGAGCACCACCGCTGGCGCCACCACCTTGTCGACCAGGCCGATGCCACGCGCGGCCGAGGCCGACAGGGTGCGGCCGGTCAGCATCAAGTCCATTGCCGCCGGCGCGCCCACCAACTGCGGCAGGCGGGCGCTGCCGCCCCAGCCCGGGAAGATGCCAAGCTGGGTTTCCGGCAGGCCGATGCGGGTGCTGCTGTCATTGGACGCCACGCGGTAGCGGCAGGCCAGCGCCAGTTCGGTGCCGCCTCCCAGGCAGTGGCCGTGGATCGCCGCAACGGTGGGGCAGGGCAGCTCGGCCAGCTTCTGATAGGTGGCCTGGCCACGACGGATCGCGTCATTGACGGTGCCGCGACGGTCGAATTCCTGGAACTCCTTCAGGTCGGCACCGGCAATGAAGCCGGCCTTCTTCAGCGACTGGACCACCACGCCCTTGGGTGGGTCCAGCGCGATGCGCTCAAGCAGGTCGCCCAGCTCCAGCAGCACGTCCTGCGACATCGCGTTGACGCTGCTGTCCTGACGATCCAGGGAGAGAACCACCACGCCGTCGTCGCGGATCTCGGGGTGCCAGTGGCTGAAGCGGAGACCATCGAAGCCTGAAAGCATGGACGTTCCATCCGGTTGTGTATGGAGAAGCGGCTATGATCCAGAGGTTGTTTCCCTCGCGTCAAATCCCAATAGCAGGGGAGTGGCGCCCCCGGATCCATGGCCGTGGACCGGGACGCTAACGGAACGGTGGTTAAAAGCTGGTGCGGCGCCAGGTGATCGGCGACTGAACTTTTCCCGGGATTGGCAGTCTCATTGCCCGACGTCGGTTGGGCTGACAGGAGTGCGGCCCCTCATGGCCGAGGTTGATACACCACAGGAGCTGGATCTGGAACTGGTCCGGCGCGTGCAGCACGGCGAGAGTGCCGCCTTCGATGTCCTGGTGCGCAAGTACCAGCATCGGGTGGTGGCCCTCGTCGGTCGCTACATCGCCGACTGGAGCGAATGTCAGGACGTCGCCCAGGACACTTTCATCCGTGCCTACCGCGCGATCGGGAGTTTCCGTGGCGATGCCCAGTTCTCAACCTGGTTGCATCGAATCGCCGTGAATACCGCCAAAAACTACCTGGCTTCACACAATCGACGGCCGCCGACCGATGACATCGACATCGGCGACGCCGAACAGTTCGACAGTGGTACGCGCCTGCGTGACACCGACACGCCCGAACGCGAGTTGATGCGCCAGGAGCTGGAACAGACGGTGATGAAGGCCGTCAACGCGCTGCCGGAAGAACTCCGGTCAGCGATCACCCTGCGCGAGGTGGAAGGCCTGAGCTACGAGGATATCGCGCAGAAGATGGGGTGCCCGATCGGCACGGTGCGTTCACGGATCTTCCGGGCGCGCGAGGCGATCGACACCGAACTCCGGCCGCTGCTGGACATCGGCAGCGCCACCCGTGAGAAGAGCCGCGTATGACCAGTAACCCGTTCAACGAATCGCAGAACCATCAATCGCCCGCCGGGCAGCGCCTGGACCAGCGCCATCGCGAGCAGCTGTCGGCCCTGGTCGATGGCGAGCTGGGCGCCGATGAAGCGCGTTTCCTGCTGCGCCGGATGGAGCACGACCCCGAGCTGGCCGGTTGCCAGGAGCGCTGGCAGCTGCTGGGCGACGTGATGCGCGGGCAGGCGTCGGCACTGGCTCCGGCCGGGTTCAGTGCCGCCGTGGCTGCCGCCATCGCGGCCGAGCCGACGCCGCAGGCCGAGCCGCGTCGCCAGGTACGTCGCAGTGGCTGGCGGGCCTGGGGCGGCGGCGCGGCTCTGGCCGCATCGGTTGCTGCGGTCGCCCTGTTCATGGGGGGCGAGAAGCTGAAGGAGGCCACTCCCGGCGAGCCATTGGCCCCCCAGGTGATCGCCAGCCAGGCGGAACTGCCGCCGGCGCCGACCTCGCCGGCCCCGGTGACCGAAGCATCGGTGGATACCGCCGCGATGGCCGTGGCGGCGGCGCCGGCTGTGGCGATGGCTGCTACCAGCCGTCGCCAGGACGCCCGCCGCGCCAGTGCAACCCGCAGCCAGCAGGCTGCGCGTGCCGCCCAGCGCGATGACGCTCCGCAGCGCGCCATCGCCGCCGTGCAGGCACCGCTGGCTCCGACCGTACCGGCCAACGCCAACCGCAACCTGCCATTCGGCGAGGTCGGCGGGCTGCAGGCCCGGCCGTGGCCGCGCTCCAGCCTGGCGCCGACCGCAGGTGGCGCGCTCAATGCCAGTTTCCCGGCCCGCGCCGGCGGTGCCGCGTTCTACCCGTTCGAGCCGCGCCTGCAGGACGACCTGCCGGTGCCGCCGCGCCCGCGCGACTGAGCCGGGCGCCTTCACGCCCCGCCGTCGGCGGGGCCCGTATTCCTCTTTCCATCCGACCCGGAGGTTGCCGTCCGATGACTCCCCGACTTCGCACGCAGGCCATTGGCCTGCTGGCCCTGACCCTTCCCCTGGTGGCCTGCGCGCCGGCGCCGGCGCCGG
>NZ_JBHHMJ010000410.1:0-10561 GCF_042136455.1 Stenotrophomonas sp. 3diitr2024 | reverse complement strand
TGATCGCCCGCAACGAAACCGGGCTGCGCTGAGACGCAGGGCCGCGCCGCCGCAATGGCGGCGCGGCGGTAGGTCCACGCCACGCGTGGATGATGGTCATCCAGATGACGTCATTGCCGTTGGCCTGCAGAGACGCATGCTGCTCTAATGCAGTCCGTTTCTTCGAGGATGACGACGTGATCTATCGCGGTTGGGGAATCATGACGCTGGTGACGCCGATTGCAGCGATCCTGCTGCTGGCGTACTTCTTTCCGCATGACGGCCCCAAGGGCAATACTCCGCTGTCACAGGTTCTGTTGGGCGCAGGCCTCGGCGCAGCGGTGAACGTGGTGCTGGGCCTGTGGCTCAACCGTGCGCCGCGGCAGAAGGGGGAGGCCGCGCCCCACCATTTCTTCTTCGTACCCATGCAGTGGGCCTCGCTGATTCTGGTGGCGGTGTGCGCCGTGGTCGCGGTGATGCGCTGAGGCGTTGCCCGAACAGCGCCAACCCAGGTTGACGGATATCGGCCATGCCGTTATTCCGGTAGATGCCAACCTGGGTTGGCATGAATTCAATTGTGGCAATAAAAAGGCCCCGGATCGCTCCGGGGCCTTCTCGTTCTCAGCGCAGCACCGGATCAACGATCCGGACGATGTGCGGCATCCGCATCGCGCTGGCGTTCCATGAACTCCTTGGACGGTTCGTCCAGCTTGTCGCCCAGCATGCGGCGCACGACCACGAAGAACACCGGGATCATCAGCAGGCCGAGCAGGGTGGCGAACAGCATGCCGCCGATCACGCCGGTACCGATGGCGTGGCGGGAGTTGGCGCCGGCACCGGTGGAGATCGCCATCGGGATCACGCCCATGATGAACGCGAACGAGGTCATCAGGATCGGGCGGAAACGCAGGCGCGCCGCTTCGATGGTGGCATCACGCAGGTTCTTTCCTGCTGCGCGCTGCTCCACCGCGAACTCCACGATCAGGATCGCGTTCTTCGCCGCCAGGCCGATCACGGTGATCAGGCCGATCTTGAAGAACAGATCGTTGGGCAGGCCGCGCAGCATCGACAGGCCGAGGGCACCCAGCACGCCCAGCGGCACCACCAGCAGCACCGCCACCGGGATCGACCAGCTTTCATACAGGGCGGCAAGGCACAGGAACACCACCACGATGGACAGCACCAGCAGCAGGGTCGCAGCGTTGCCGGCCAGGATTTCCTGGTAGGACATGCCCGACCAGTCGTAGCCGAAGCCGGCCGGCAGGTCGTCGTTGACGATGCCTTCCATGGTCTGCATCGCCTCACCCGAGCTGGTGCCCGGTGCCTGCGAACCGACGATGTTGATCGCCGAGTAGCCGTTGTAGCGGCTCAGCGACGGCGGCGCCGACACCCATTCGGACTTGACCACCGTGTTCAACGGGATCATCGCGTTGGTGCCATCGGCGTTCTGGGTCAGGCTGGACGGGCTGTAGAAGCTCTTCAGCGATTCCTGGCCAGTGCGGTACGGACCATCGGCCTGCATGGTCACGCGCTTGATGCGGCCTTCGTAGAAGAAGTCGTTGACGTACACCGGGGCCAGCATCAGCTGGATGGTGCTGTACACGTCCGACACCGACATGCCCATCGACTGCGCCTGCACACGGTCCACGTGCAGCTGCAGCTGCGGCGCGTTTTCCAGGCCGTTGGGGCGCACGCCAACCAGGTGGTCCGGCTTCTGCGCGGCCTGGCCGAGCAGGATGTTGCGGGCCTGGGTCAACTGTTCGTAGCCGGCACCGCTACGGTCCTGCAGCCACATGTCAAAGCCACCGAACTGGCCGAGGCCCTGCACGGTGGGCAGGTTGACCACGAAGATCTGCGCTTCCTTGATGCCGTAGAACGCGCCGTTCATGTTCTGGATGAACTCGGGCGCGGTGAACTTGCGTTCCTCCCACGGCTTCAGGCGGATGAAGCCCATGCCCACGTTCTCGCCGGAACCGACGAAGCTGAAGCCGGCCACCTGCAGCATGCCTTCATAGCCATCCTGCTTTTCCAGGATGCCACGCATCTGCGCGAACACTTCGTTGGTCTGGCCCTTGGTCGAGCCCGGCGGCAGCTGCACGATCGCCAGCGCATAGCCCTGGTCCTCTTCCGGCAGGAAGCTGCCCGGCATGCGGGTGAACAGGAAGCCGCACAGCGCGGTCAGCACCACGAACAGGATCATCCAGCGCGGCGCATGGCGCACCGCCGAGGTGATGTGCCCCACGTAGGTGTGGCTGATCTTGTCGTAGTACTTGTTGAAGGTGCGGTAGACGATGTTCGGGTTGTCGTTGTGCGTCGGCTTGAGGAAGGTCGCGCACAGCGCCGGGGTGAAGCCCAGCGCCAGGAACGCCGAGAACGCCATCGAGATGGCGATGGTCAGCGCGAACTGCTTGTAGATCTCGCCGGCAGCACCGCCCTGCAGGGCGGAGGGGATGAACACCGCGGCCAGCACGACGGTGATCGCCACCACCGCGCCGGTGATCTGGGTCATCGCCTTCTGCGTGGCCGGCTTCGGCGCCAGGCCCTCCTCGGTCATGATGCGTTCGACGTTCTCGATCACCACGATCGCGTCGTCGACCACGATGCCGATCGCCAGCACCATCGCGAACAGCGTCAGCTGGTTGATCGTGAAGCCGATCATCCACATGCCCAGGAAGGTACCGAGCAGCGCCACCGGGATGACCAGGGTCGGGATCAGCGTGGCGCGGAAGTTCTGCAGGAAGATCAGCATCACCAGGAACACCAGGAGCACTGCTTCAAACAGTGTCTTGACCACTTCCTGGATCGAGATCTTGACGAAGGTGGTGCTGTCGTACGGCGAGAACCAGGTGACGCCGGCCGGGAAGCTGGGCTGCAGCTCGTCCATCTTGGCGCGCACCGCTTCGGCCACGTTCAGGGCGTTGGCGCCCGGCAGCAGCTGGATGGCGAAGGCGCCGGTCGGCTTGCCGTTGTACTGGGTGTCGAAGCCGTAGTTGTTGGCACCGAAGGCGACGCGGGCGATGTCCTTCAGCAGCACGCGCGAGCCATCAGCGTTGGCACGCAGGATGATGTTCTCGAATTCCTGCGGCGAGCTGAAGCGGCCTTCGGCCGAGACCGTGGCGGTGAAGTGCTGGCCTTCCGGCGACGGATCCGAACCCAGCGCGCCGGCGGCGAACTGCACGTTCTGCGCACGCACCGCGGCCAGTACCTGGCTGGCCGACAGGCCGTAGCCCTGCATCTTTTCCGGGTTCAGCCAGATGTTCATGGCGTACTCGGAACCAAACTGCTGGGTGCTGCCGACGCCGGGGATGCGCGAGACCTGGTCGAGCACGCGCGAGCCCACGATGTCGTTCAGCGCGTCACGGTTGATGGTCGGGGTATCGGACTGCAGCGCCACCACCATCAGGAAGCCGGCGTTGGCCTTGGCCACCACCACGCCCTGCTGGGTGACTTCCGAAGGCAGGCGTGGCGTGGCCAGCGAGACCTTGTTCTGCACCTGCACCTGGGCGATGTCCGGATCGGTACCGGTCTCGAAGGTCAGGGTGATCTGTGCACGGCCGTTGGAGGCGGACGAGGAGCTGAAGTACAGCAGGTGATCGATGCCGGTCAGCTGCTGCTCGATCACCTGGGTGACCGACTTTTCCGTGGTATCGGCGCTGGCGCCCGGATAGGTCGCCGAGACGGTGACCTGCGGCGGGGCGATGTTGGGATAGGACTCCACGCCCAGGTTGAGGATCGCGATCACGCCGCTGAGCGAGATCAGGATCGCAACCACCCAGGCGAAGACTGGATGTTCGATGAAAAATTTAGGCATGACGGAAGGTTCCCGTTACTGCTTGTTCGAATCGGTGGCGGCCGGCTTGGCCGCATCGGCCTGCTCGGGCTTGGCCGCGTCGGCCGGTGCCTTGCCTGCAGCCGGTGCAGCGCCCGCCGGGGCGGCGCCGCCTGCGGCCGGCTTGCCGTTGGCGTCCTGGCCAGGGGTCCACGGCTTGGCCACCGCCGGTGCACCTTCCTTGACCTTCTGCACGCCGGCCACGATCACCTTGTCACCGGCGGCCAGGCCGTCGCTGACCAGCCAGTTGCCGTTCTGCGCGCCATCGGTCTTCACGTTCTTGCGCACGACCTTGCCGTCGGCGCCGACCACCATCACGTAGCCGCCGGTGGTATCGCGCAGCAGGGCCTGCTGCGGCACCAGGAAGGCGTTGTTGCGCTCGCCCAGGTTGGCCTGGAAGCTGACGAAGGCGCCCGGCAGCAGGATCTGCTGCGGGTTCGGCAGCAGCGCGCGCAACGACACGGCGCCGGTGGCCGGGTCGACCGTGGTCGAGGAGAAGTCCAGCGTGCCCGGCTCACCATAGGTGGTGCCGTCGGCGAGCTTGACGTTGACCGTGGCCTTGCCGTCGCCGGACAGCGCCAGCGCGCCCTTGGCCTGCTGCGCGCGCAGCTGGGTCAGCTCGTCCACGCTCAACGAGAAGTTGACGTACAGCGGGTCGAGCTGGTCGACGGTGGTCAGCAGGGTCACATCGCCCTGGCCCACCAGCGCGCCCTCGGTGACCTGCTGCTTGTTGGCCACGCCACTGATCGGCGCGGTCACTTCGGCATAGCCCAGGTTGATCCGCGAGGAGGTCACTGCCGCTTCGGCCTGTTTGACCGCGGCCAGCGCGGTGCGCTCGGCCGATTCGGCGTTGTCCAGGTCGGACTTGGAGACGAACTGCTGCGGGGCCAGCGAGCGTGCGCGGTCGGCGGCGACCTTGGCGTTGGCGTAGGTCGCGCGGGCCGAGGCCAGCTGGGCCTCGGAGGCGTTGAGCGAGGCACGCAGCGGCGCCGGGTCGATCAGGAACAGGGTCTGGCCCTGCTTGACCTGCGAGCCTTCCTGGTAGACGCGCTTGAGCAGCACGCCCGGCACGCGTGCGCGGACGTCGGCGCTGCGGAACGGCGACAGGCGGCCGACCAGTTCGCGCTGCAGCGGCAGGGTCTGCGGCTTGGCGTCGATCACGCCCACCTCCGGCGGCGGGGGCGTCTGCTGTTCCGGCTTCTTGCAGGCAGCCAGCGCGACAGCAACGGCGCACGTCAAGGCAAGGGTGCGGAGTGGGGCGGTCATCAGGAGGAACTCCGGGGTTGGTTTGTAGACGGGGCCGGCGACGGCTGAGGCGCGAAGGCGCGCAGGAAGCTGTCGACGGAGAACTCTGCCCAGCGCCGACGCAAGAGCGCGTCATCACGGTGGGGGGTATGGAAGCGCTGTTTGTCGAAATCCTGACCGGCGATCATGCTCAGCAGCAGTTCGGCCATGAAGTGCGGGTCGTCATGCCGGAGCTGGCCCTGCATGCAAACGGTTTCAATCCATTCAGCAAGATGAAGCGACAACGCGCCGGCACCATGCCGGTACAGCGTACGCGCCTCTTCGGGAAACTGGGCCGCCTCGGCCGCGATCAGCCGGCAGGCCTGCCCTACGTGCGGTTGGTTGAAATGCTCCAGGAAGTCGGTGGCGAACTGGAGCAGGCTGGCACGCAGGTCGTCACTGCGGAGTGCACGAACCATGGCCCCGGTGGCGTGGCCGACGTGGCGCTGCATTACCCGGCGCAGCAGTTGCTGCTTGCTGCCATAGCGCGAGTAGAGGGTCTGCTTGGAACAGCCGGCATGCTGGGCCACCGCGTCCATGCTCATCTGGATGCCCTGCTGGGCCAGCAGTTCGCGCACGGCATCGAACACGCGCTCATCGCGTGCGTCGAGGGCAACGGGGAGGTAGGCCGGGTTCACGCGGTGGACTATACCGTCCAGTTCAGGATTGTGGAATCGAATCGGCGTCGCCGCGTGTGTCTTCCGGTAACACGCTTTGCCGATCCTGTCGGCAGTGCTGAAGCGGGCGCCAGCTCCATACCGGAGCGAACTGAATAGGCGTCTAAACCGCAGCAAACCCGAATCTGCTTATTCCGTCCTGCAGCAAGGCCTTTTCGTGCGGTAGGGCTACAATTTCATTTTCCCAACTGAGCAAGCGCATCGCTCTGCCATGAAACCGCAAAAAACCGCAGCCAAGACCGTGAAAAACAAGACGAAACCAGCAGAGTCGGAGGTCGCAGTGACCGCTGGTTTCTCCCTGGAGCCGGTGTACACGGCCTTGCGCAAGCGCTACCCCGCGGCCGCACAGGCCGAAGCAGTGGCCTTCGCCACTGACTTCTACAAGCGCATGGAGTCGGACGAGTTCCCGCACCACAGCGCTGAAGAGTGGGCCGCTCTCGCGGCTGAGACGCTGGAATTCGCCCGGGCCCGCAAGGCTGGCAAGGCCAACGTCCGCGTGTTCAATCCGACCGCGAAGGCCAACGGTTGGGAATCGCCGCATACCGTGCTGCAGATCGTCAACGACGACATGCCGTTCCTGGTCGATACCGTCACCATGTCGCTGGCCGAGCAGGGCGTGGGCGTCCACGTGCTGGGCCACCCGGTACTGCGTTTCACCCGCGACAAGGCCGGCAAGCTGGTCAAGGTCGGCGAAGGTGATGCCGAGTCGGTGATGCTGCTGGAAATCGACCGCCAGCCGGCCGATGCGATGGCTGCCATCGAGCAGGCCATCAACAAGGCGCTGGATGAAGTGCGTGCGATCGTGCGCGACTGGCAGCCGATGAAGGACAAGGCGCTGGCACTGGCCGACGACCTGGGCAGCCGCCAGCTGCCCGTCGACGACGCGTCGCGCAAGGAAGCACAGGAGTTCCTGCGCTGGGCCGCTGACAACCACTTCACCTTCTTCGGCTACCGCGAGTACCGCGTCGAGAAGCAGGGCAAGGAAGAGGTGCTGGCGCCGCTGAACGACACCGGCCTGGGCCTGATGCGCGGCAAGGACAAGTCCGCCGCCCGTCCGGTCAAGACGCTGGCCGCGCAGGGCCTGAATACCACGTCCGGTTTGAAGGATGCGCTGATCCTGACCAAGACCAATGCCCGTTCGCGCGTGCACCGCGCCGGCTACATGGACTACATCGGCGTGCTGGAGTTCGACGCCAAGGGCAAGATCATCGGCGAGCAGCGTTTCCTCGGCCTGTTCACCTCCAGCGCCTACAACCGTCGCCCGTGGGAAATCCCGCTGGTGCGCCAGCGCCACGAGCATGTGATGAAGCAGTCCGGGCTGGCCCCGGCCAGCCACAGTGGCAAGGCCCTGCGCCATATCCTGGAAACCCTGCCGCGCGAAGAACTGTTCCAGTCCAGCGAGGACGAGCTGTTCCGCACCGCGATGGGCGTGCTGGGCCTGCAGGAACGCGTGCGCAGCCGCCTGTTCCTGCGCCGTGACAAGTACAGCCGTTTCATCTCCGCGCTGGTCTACCTGCCGCGCGAGCGCTTCAACACCGACGTGCGCCTGCGCATCGAAGCGATGCTCAAGGACGCGCTGCACGGCGAGTTCGTCGACAGCTCGGTGGTGCTGGGCGAATCGCCGCTGGCGCAGGTTCACCTGATCGTGCGCCCGAAGCCGGGTGAAATGCTCGACGTCGATACCGCCGAACTGGAGCAGAAGCTGGCCCAGGTGCTGCGCAACTGGCAGGACGACCTGCGCGAAGCGCTGGTGAGCCGCCACGGCGAGACCGAAGGCCTGCGCATCGCCGCCCGCATCGGCAAGGCGCTGCCGGCCGGCTACATCGAAGACAACAGCACCGCCGTTGCCGCCAACGATGTCAGCCAGCTCGACGCGCTGACCGGCCCGGACGACCTGCGCCTGAGCCTGCAGGCCGTGCCGCGCGAAAGCGGCGATGGCCTGCGCCTGAAGCTGTATCGCCAGCTGGATGACATCCCGCTGTCGGACGCGCTGCCGATGATGGAAAACATGGGCCTGCGCGTGATCGCCGAGCGTCCGTACCGCCTGTCGGTCGACAACGCGCCGGTGTACGTGCAGGACTTCGAGGTCGAGTCGACCGCTGGCGTGATCGATGCCGCCAGTGTCGATGAAGCCTTTGGCGAGACCTTCGCCCGCGTCTGGCACGGCGACGCCGAGAACGACGGCTTCAACCGCCTGGTGCTGGCTGCTGGCCTGCACTGGCGCCAGGTCGCCATGCTGCGTGGCTACTGCAAGTACCTGCTGCAGACCGGCGTGCCGTTCTCGCAGGCCTACGTGGAAGGCACCTTCGCGCGTTACCCGCTGCTGGCCCGCCTGCTGGTCGAACTGTTCGAGGCCCGCTTCGATCCGGCTACCGGCCATGAGAGCAAGGACGACATCGCGGCCGGTCAGGCCCAGCTGAAGGCCCACTTCGATGTGCTGGCCGCTGGCGACGATGCCACCCTGAAGGTGCTCAAGAGCGTGGTCGATGCCCGCAAGGGGGACCGCGACGCGCAGATGCAGGCCGCTCGCGATGCACTGCTGAAGCTGATGGATCGCGTGTCCAGCCTGGACGAGGACCGCATCCTGCGCTCGTTCATGGGCGTGATCGACGCGACCCTGCGTACCAGCTACTACCAGACCGATGCCAACGGCCAGCACGGCCATGTCATCAGCTTCAAGTTCGATTCGGCGCTGGTGCCGGACCTGCCGAAGCCGCGCCCGTACCGCGAGATCTTCGTGTACGGCCCGCGCGTGGAAGGTACCCACCTGCGCTTCGGCGCGGTTGCGCGTGGCGGCCTGCGCTGGTCGGATCGTCGCGAAGACTTCCGTACCGAAGTGCTGGGCCTGGTCAAGGCACAGATGGTCAAGAACACTGTCATCGTGCCGGTCGGCGCGAAGGGCGGCTTCTTCGCCAAGACCCCGCCGGTGAACGGCGACCGCGATGCGATCTTCGCCAACGGCGTGGCCTGCTACAAGCTGTTCATCCAGGGCCTGCTGGACATCACCGACAACATCGTCAACAACAAGATCGTGCCGCCGGTGGATGTCGTGCGCCACGACATGGACGATCCGTACCTGGTGGTGGCCGCCGACAAGGGCACTGCGACCTTCTCCGACATCGCCAACGGCCTGGCCATCGCGCACGGCTTCTGGATGGGCGATGCATTCGCCTCCGGTGGTTCGGTCGGCTACGACCACAAGGGCATGGGCATCACTGCGCGCGGCGCGTGGGAATCGGTCAAGCGCCACTTCCGTGCGCTGGGCCGCGACAGCCAGAGCCAGGACTTCACTGCGGTTGGCGTCGGCGATATGTCCGGCGACGTGTTCGGCAACGGCATGCTGCTGTCTCGCCACATCCGCCTGGTCGCTGCGTTCGACCACCGCCACATCTTCCTGGACCCGAATCCGGATGCGGCCACGTCGTTCATCGAGCGTGAGCGCCTGTTCACCCTGCCGCGTTCGAGCTGGGCGGACTACGACACCAAGCTGATCAGCAAGGGCGGCGGCGTGTACCCGCGCAGCCTGAAGTCGATCGAGATCACCCCGCAGGTGCGCGAAGCGCTGGGCCTGGACGAGAACGTCAAGGCGCTGTCGCCGAACGATCTGATGAGCGCGATCCTGAAGGCACCGGTCGACCTGCTGTGGAATGGCGGCATCGGTACCTACGTCAAGGCCGCCAGCGAGCAGCACAGCGATGTCGGCGATCGCGCCAACAACGCGCTGCGCGTGAACGGTGGCGAGCTGCGCTGCAAGGTGGTGGGCGAGGGCGGCAACCTGGGCATGACCCAGCTGGGCCGCATCGAGGCTGCCCAGGCCGGCGTGCTGCTCAACACCGACTTCATCGACAACTCGGCCGGCGTCGATACCTCCGACCACGAAGTCAACATCAAGATCCTGCTCAACGATGTGGTGCGGGCCAAGAAGCTGACCGTCGAGCAGCGCAACAAGCTGCTTGCGTCGATGACCGATGAGGTCGCCGAGCTGGTGCTCAACGACAACTACCGCCAGAACCAGGCGCTGAGCCTGATGGAGCGGATGGCAGTCAAGCGCCTGGGGTCCAAGCAGCACTTCATCCGCACCTTGGAACAGCAGGGCCTGCTTGATCGCCAGATCGAGTTCCTGCCGTCCGATGCCGAGCTCTCGCAGCGCAAGGCACGCGGCCAGGGCCTGACCCGTCCGGAGCTGTCGGTGCTGCTGTCCTATTCCAAGCTGGTGGCGTTCAACCAGCTGCTGGATTCGGACATTCCGGAAGATCCGTACCTGTCCAAGGAGCTGCAGCGCTACTTCCCGACCCCGCTGCAGAAGAAGTACGCCGACGCGATGGAGCGTCACCGCCTGAAGCGCGAAATCATCGCCACGGCCGTGACCAACCAGACCATCAACCGCATGGGCGCCACTTTCCTGATGCGCATGCAGGAAGACACCGGCCGTTCCATCGCCGAGGTCGCCAAGGCCTACACCATCAGCCGCGAAACGCTGGATGCGCGTGCGTTGTGGGCACAGATCGACGCGCTCGACGGCAAGGTGCCGGAGTCGGTGCAGATCGACGCCCTGGAAGTGATCTGGAAGCTGCAGCGCTCGTTCGTGCGTTGGCTGCTGTCGCGCTCGGGCGCGATGCCGGGCATCACCGAAGCGGTCAACCGCTACCAGGGACCGTTCAACGACATCCGCGTCGCTTCGGCGCGGCGCGGCCAACTTTAGCGATGTGCGCAGCGCGGCCCTCAATGGCAGGCTGTCGCGGCCGATACGAGAAACTCCAACTACGGACGATCCCCATGAGCACCCATCCCC
>NZ_JBHHMJ010000384.1:0-2380 GCF_042136455.1 Stenotrophomonas sp. 3diitr2024 | reverse complement strand
GGCGGCTGCCGGAGACCGGCAGGATCAGGCCGGGGCCTTGTCCAGCAGGCCGGCCAGCTGGGCCTTGCCCACTGCACCGATCTGCTCGCCGACCTTTTCGCCATCCTTGAACACGACCAGGTACGGAATCGAACGCACGTGGTACTTCGCGGCCAGCGCACGGTTGTGGTCAACGTTGACCTTGGCGATCTTGGCGCGGCCCTGGTAGGCATCGGCCAGCTCGTCCAGCGCCGGGGCGATCATCTTGCAGGGGCCACACCACTCGGCCCAGAAATCGACCAGCACCGGTTCCTTGGAATTCAGCACTGCGCTATCAAAGTCGGCGTCGCCGACATGTACAACCTTGTCGCTCATCTTGGTTTCTCGTCTTGGATTGCACCCGGCCATGCCGGAGGTGGGTGAACTGGGCCTTGCCCGGTGGCGCGACCCTCGTCGTTGCCTCGCGGCGCACTGCCGCGGTGCGTTCGGCGGGATGCCTGGACGCTCACGGCCGGCAGTGTACCCCTATCGCGGGGCAGGGACAGGCGCCGTCTGGAACCCAGCGTATCGTGATCGCTTCGATGCCCGGTATGTGTCGGATTTCACTGTCCTCCTGTACATGGGGCTGGCAGTGCGCGACACCAGCGCCCCAGACCGGGCCGTTCAAGTCCAGTGTGGCTGGGTGAAGGTGGCGTCTCCGGGTGCCGTGAGACACCGCATTCCGGTTTGCCTGCCCGAGTGCGTTAAACTGGGACATTGTGCGGCGCACGGACCGAGGGGTCCCGGCCTGCCAACCCGCCGCAGGGGCCGCAGTTTGCGACGGTTCCCCTAGACGCTGAAGTGCCAGCCGCCCCAAGGGCCGGCGGCCATACCAAGACGGACTCATGAGCGACAAACCGCTGACCGATTTGACCTTTTCCTCCTTCGAGCTGCATCCGGCCCTGCAGGCCGGCCTTGAAGGAGCCGGATTCACCCGCTGCACCCCGATCCAGGCGCTGACCCTGCCGGTCGCGCTGCCCGGTGGTGATGTTGCCGGCCAGGCCCAGACCGGTACCGGCAAGACCCTGGCCTTCCTGGTCGCTGTCGTGAACCGCCTGCTGACCCGTCCGGCGCTGGCCGACCGCAAGCCGGAAGACCCCCGCGCCCTGATCCTCGCCCCGACCCGCGAACTGGCCATCCAGATCCACAAGGATGCGGTGAAGTTCGGTTCCGAGCTGGGCCTGCGTTTCGCGCTGGTCTACGGTGGCGTGGATTACGACAAGCAGCGCGAGCTGCTGCAGCAGGGTGTGGACGTGATCATCGCCACCCCGGGCCGCCTGATCGACTACGTCAAGCAGCACAAGGTGGTTTCGCTGCATGCCTGCGAGATCTGCGTGCTCGACGAAGCCGACCGCATGTTCGATCTGGGCTTCATCAAGGACATCCGCTTCCTGCTGCGCCGCATGCCGGAACGCACCATCCGCCAGACCCTGCTGTTCAGCGCCACCCTCAGCCATCGCGTGCTGGAGCTGGCCTACGAGCACATGAACGAGCCGCAGAAGCTGGTGGTCGAAGCCGAGACCATCACCGCTGCCCGCGTGCGCCAGCGCATCTACTTCCCGGCCGACGACGAGAAGATCCCGCTGCTGCTGGGCCTGCTGTCGCGCAGCGAAGGCGCGCGGACCATGGTGTTCGTCAACACCAAGGTGTTCGTCGAGCGCGTCGCCCGCTCGCTGGAGAAGGCCGGCTATCGTGTCGGCGTGCTGTCCGGCGATGTGCCGCAGAAGAAGCGCGAAAGCCTGCTCAACCGCTTCCAGAAGGGCCAGCTGGAAATCCTGGTGGCCACCGACGTCGCCGCCCGTGGCCTGCACATCGATGGCATCAAGTACGTCTACAACTACGATCTGCCGTTCGATGCCGAAGACTACGTGCACCGCATCGGCCGTACCGCGCGCCTGGGTGAAGAAGGTGATGCGATCAGCTTCGCCTGCGAACGCTACGCGATGGGCCTGCCGGACATCGAGGCCTACATCGAGCAGAAGATTCCCTCCGAGCCGGTCACCAAGGAACTGCTGACGCCGCTGCCGCGCCCGGAACGCCCGGCCCCGGCTGCAGGCGAGGAAGGCGAGGACAACGAAAGCGTCGGCCAGATCTTCCGTGAAGCGCGCGAAGCCCGCGCCGCCGAGGAAGAGCGTCGGGGCGGTGGCCGCAGTGGCGGTCGTTCCGGCAGTGGTGGTGGTCGTGGTGGCCGTGACGGCGAGCGCAGCGGCGAACGTCGTTCGCGCGGCCCGCGCAAGCCGCGCGTGGAAGGCGAGCAGGGGGCTGCCGCCCCGGTCGCCGGTGCTGAAGGCGCCGCTGCCCAGGCCCCGCGTCCGCCGCGCCCGCCGCGCGCCGAAGGCGCACCGGACGCTGCCGTGGATGG
>NZ_JBHHMJ010000378.1:0-658 GCF_042136455.1 Stenotrophomonas sp. 3diitr2024 | reverse complement strand
GGCCGCTGGCCGGCAACTTCAAACCCCTCCGCAAGCATCGCAAAGCAGCCGGCCAGCGGCCGGCTCTACCGCTTCTTCTTCGCCGCGTTGAGCGTCGCCGCCGCGCGCAGCAGCGCCTTGAACGCAGCGGCATCCGGCATCGCGCCTTCATGGATGTCGATCGCACGCCGCGTGTTGCCGTCCAGGCTTGCGTTGAACAGCCCCTTTGGATCGGCCAGCGCCGCACCGTTGGCGAAGGTCAGCTTCACTGCCTGCTTGTAGGTCTCGCCGGTGCACAGGATGCCGTTGTGCTCCCACACCGGTGTACCCCGCCATTTCCAGGTTTCCTGCACGTCGGGCAGCGCTTCATGGATCAACGCACGCACGCGTGCCAGTGTTTCACCGCGCCAGTCTGCCAACTCGGCGATGCGTGCATCGATCAACTCGGCGGCCGGTGTTCCGGCATCGGCCGGGTTGGGGGCATGCGTGGCCATCAGGAGCTCTCGTCGGGAAAGGAATGAGAAGGTCGGGGTTACATGCGCTCGCCGGGCAACGCGGCGGCCTGGCGCACCCAGTCGAGGAACTGTGCCTCATCCAGCAGGCCGTCCTGCGGGATGTGCAGGTAACGCGTATCGGCGCTCCTGGACGGCTCGGGCGGCACTGGCGCCAGTGCCGCGCC
>NZ_JBHHMJ010000362.1:0-4113 GCF_042136455.1 Stenotrophomonas sp. 3diitr2024 | reverse complement strand
GGGGCGCAGGGCGGAGGCCCTTGCGTACGAATGTCCTCCGGCGCCGGCCGTTGGCCGTCACCTCCCCCTTTACTTCGTACGCAAGGGCCTCCGCCCTGCGTTCGGAGTTCGTCGGCGCGTCATTGAAAGGTTGCCGCGAGCACTGCGCTCTACCCACCGCACGCCGAGCCTCGTCGGGGCGGGCAGGGGTCTGGGCAAAGTAAAGGAGGAGGTGACGGCCAACGGCCGGCGCCGGGGGACATTTGCCCAGGCCCCTGCCTGTCCCGGCGGGGCCCCTCAGCTCGCAGAGACATCGGACGAAGACGCACTTCGGAATCCGAACACCAGGCAAAAAAAGACCCGGCAGAGGGAGGGATCTGCCGGGTCCGGATTGCATGGGGGGAGGGACCCATGCAATGAGCGTTGCGTCGCGTCAGTGGTTGTTCGCGTCCGCCATTGATTCGTTGCAGCCCTGCACCAGTTCGGACCACGCCTTGCTGGCCTGCAGGCCGAGACCGACCACATCCTGCTGGGCCTGGCCCAGCCGCTGCAGGTTGTCCTGCCACAGCTGTGCACCCTTGTTGAGCATCCCGGCCGTGTCGTCGCTGCGGGCCAGTTCACCCAGCCAGCCGCCGGTCGCGGTCAGGTTGCGCTCCATCACCGTCAACTGCACGCCGAACATGCTCTCCGCGTTCTCCAACGCCAGCCGGTTCGCACGCGTGGCTGCGGCGGCGAGCTGGCGGGTGGCATCACTGAAGCGATCGCTGAAGGCGGCGGCCATGGGGCATCAGGGAGTGGCTTGATGCAGTGCAGCATACGCTCTTGATGTGGCAATGCAACAAAAATAACAAAGGCGCCCAGGGCGCCTTTGAAACACCTTTCAGATCAATGGGTTGATCAAGCCGTCGGACCGCGGTAGCGGCAGCCGGAGGTGCAGGTTTCGTGCACGGTGATCTCGCTCAGCGCCGGCAGGCTGGGCTTGAGTTCGTTCCAGATCCACACCGCCAGATTCTCGCTGGTCGGGTTCTCCAGGCCGGGGATGTCGTTGAGGTAGTGATGGTCCAGGCGGTCATAGATCGGCTGGAAAGCCGCCTTCACGTCGCCGAAGTCCATGATCCAGCCAGTCTGCGCGCCGGGCTCGCCCTCGACCTTCAGTTCCACCCGGAACGAGTGGCCGTGCAGGCGCGCGCACTTGTGCCCCGGCGGCACGTTGGGAAGGCGGTGCGCCGCCTCGAGCATGAAGACTTTGAAGATTTCCATGGCGCAATTGTACGCCGCAGGCGGCCCGGCAGCCTGAGCGGACGCCGGGCTTTCGTGAAGTGACTCTTTCCATCCGGATGAAGAGATGATAGTTTCTCTTATATCCGTATGAAGAGATGTTATTGGCCGGGCGCCGGCCAGGCATGGACTACTGCGGAACTTCGTCGTCCTTACCACCTCCCCCACATCGTCATGCCCAAGCACACCCTGCTCGTGGCGGCCCTGGCCGTCGCTCTGGCCGCGCCTTTGTCCGCCGCCGCCGAAACCTCCGCCGACGCCGTTGGTGACGCCAATACCCTCGCCGCCGTGCGTGTCACCGGTTCCAACATCAAGCGCACCGATACCGAGGCCTCCAACCCGGTGCAGGTGATCGGTCGCCAGCAGCTGGAACAGACCGGCAAGGCCACTGTGGCCGACGTGCTGCGTTCGATCTCGGCCAACACCGGCAACGCCGCCAACGAAACCACCAACAACGGCTGGGCCTCCGGCTCGGCCGGCATCGGCCTGCGCGGCCTGTCGCAGAAGAACACGCTGGTGCTGCTCAACGGCCGCCGTCTGGCCAACTACGGCTTCCCGGCCGGCGGCCTGTCCGATACGTTCGTTGATCTCAACGCGCTGCCGCTGGTCGCAGTCGAGCGCATCGAAGTGCTCAAGGACGGCGCCTCGGCGGTGTACGGCTCCGACGCCGTGGCCGGCGTGGTCAACATCATCACCCGGCAGAACTTCGAAGGCGCCGAGATCGGCGGCAGCTTCGGCGGTGCCGACCAGGGCGGCCTGCACGAGCAGAACCTGAAGTTCGTCGGCGGCCTCGGTGATCTGGACACCGATGGCTACAACATCCTCTTCAGCCTGCAGGGTTACAACCGCGAGCGCCTGGACCAGGACGAGCGCAACCTGACCCGCAGTGGCATCTACACCGACAAGCCCGGTGGCCGCTGGAACGGCTGGTCGGCCAAGGGCGCACGCTACCTGGTCAACGGCGTGTCGGTGCCGATGCTCGATGCCAACGGCAACTGCCCGGCCGGCACCACCCGCGTTGCCAGCGCGCCGATCGATGGCCTGTCCGATGATACCTGCGGCTTCAACCAGGCACCGTTCACCACGCTGATCCCTTCGACCAAGCGTTACCAGGCCTATGCCAACGGCACCTTCCGCTTGAACGACAATGTCGAAGCCTTCGGCGAAGTGCTGTACAGCCAGATCAAGAGCGCTGCCTGGTTTGGCAGCAGCCCCTTCTTCACCCTGGAGAGCGGCCGCTTCGCACTGAACGCGGACAGCGGCCTGGCCGAGCCGGTGTCGTCGCTGCTGCCGGCCAGCAATCCGTACAACCCGTACGGGCGTGCGATCCCGATCGAGTACACCTTCTTCGACCTCGGCGGCACCATCAAGACCAACCGTTCCACCGCCTATCGCGGCGTGTTCGGCCTGCGTGGCACCACTGCGAACTGGGACTGGGAAGTGGCCGCATTCGGCGCACGCAGCAGCGAGCGCGAGAGCGTGTCCGGCGGCTTCGCCAACCGCTGGGCGCTGGCCAACGCACTGTCCACGGGCAGCTACAACCTGCTTGACCCGGCAGCCACGCCGCAGTCGGTGCGTGATTCGATCAACATCGCCACGCTGCGTCCGGCCGAGTCCAAGCTGCAGGGCGTCGACGCGAAGATCTCCGGCAGTCTGGGCCACACCTGGGCCGGCGAGATCGGGTTCGCCGCCGGTGCCGAGTGGCGCCGCGAGAAGCTCGATTCCAACAACCCGTGGCAGATCGATGCCGGCCTGCAGGTGCGCCCGGCCATTGCCGAAGTGCACGGCCAGCGCCAGGTCAGTGCCGCCTACGCCGAAGTGAACGTGCCGCTGGCCTCGACCCTGGAACTGTCCGCCGCCGCGCGTGCCGATCACTATGATGATTTCGGCGATGCGTTCTCGCCGAAGATCGGCCTGCGCTGGCAGCCGCTGGATTTCCTGCTGGTGCGTGCCTCAGCCTCGAAGGGCTTCCGTGCACCGTCGCTGTCGGAAAACTCCAACAGCACCAGCATCGCCTATGGCAGCGTGGTCGATCCGCGTGATCCGGACGTGCCGGGTTCGCGGCAGAACCCGACCTTCTTCACCGTCGGCAACAACGAACTGAAGCCCGAGCGCACCAGGAGCGTGAACTTCGGTGTGGTGCTGTCGCCGTGGGCCAACACCAACCTGAGCGTGGACTACTACCGCATCCAGCTGGACAACCTGGTCGGCACCAACAACACCCAGACCCTGGTCAACGACAACGTGGCTGGCGCGGTGCAGCGCGATGAGCGCGGCAAGCTGCAGGCGGTCTACAACCGCTACCAGAACCTGAGCGAGCTGAGGACCTCGGGCATCGACGTCGAACTGCGCCAGCGCATCCCGACTGCGGTGCTGGGTGACTTCACCGTGTCCTCGGCTTACACCCACGTGCGCGACTACCGTCGCCCGACCGTGGTCGGTGGCCCGCTGGTCGACTACGCCGGCAGCAACCTGGGCGCGACCCTGCCCAAGGACAAGGCCACCACCACGCTGGACTGGAAGTACGGAGATTTCAACGCAGCCGTGACCTGGTACTACACCAGCAGCTACCGCCAGGAAGCCAGCACCGCCGCCAAGGCCGTGCAGCAGCGCGTCGGCAGCTACAGCCAGTACGACCTGTACCTGGCCTATACCGGCATCGACAAGCTGACGCTGTATGCCAAGGTGCAGAACCTGGCCGACAAGACGCCGCCGTACGACGCCTCGTTCCCGGGCATCCGCGCGCCATACGACTTCAGCCAGTACGACCTGCGCGGCCGCTACTTCACGCTGGGCTTCGATTACCGCTTCTGATCCATCCGCCGCGGCCGGCCACCTGAAGGGACCGGCCGCGCG
>NZ_JBHHMJ010000347.1:0-9427 GCF_042136455.1 Stenotrophomonas sp. 3diitr2024 | reverse complement strand
GTGTCCGCGGCATGGATGCCGCGGCCAAGCCCCCAGGGACGGGTTTACGGCGTCTCCCGCAACCGGACCCACCCCGCCATCCCACGGAATGCAGGCTTTTGACGTTGATCCGGCGGGTGCAGGGCCGCAGGCCCTGCCGCCGCACCCTACCGCCCCATGACCCTGGCGATCGCTTCCACCAACAGCTCACCAGTCACCGGCTTGCGCAGGAAGCCGCCAATGCCGGCTGCTTCCACCTGCTGCTGCAGGTCCGGATCGGTCCGCGCCGTCACCGCCAGCAGCGGCAGCATGTAGCCCTGGTTGCGCAGGTGCTGGGCCAGCTCGAAACCACTCAGGCCCGGCAGGTCCAGATCCAGCAGGCCGACGTCGAAATCGCCGGCACTGATCTCGCGCAGCGCCGCCAGCGCATGGCCGGCATGCACCACCTCGTGGCCGCGTGCGCTCAACAGGCCACGCACCACGTCGGCCACGGTGGCATCATCCTCGACCAGCAGCACTCGCAGCGGCGGCATGTTCGCCGCTTCGTCGCGTTGTCCCTCGGCCGATGCCTCGGCATCGCTGTTCACCACCAGCGGCAACGGCAAGGTCACACCGAAACAGGTGCCCCGGCCCAGCTGGCTCTCCACCTGGATCCGCCCCTGCATCGCATGCGCCAGCTCGCGGCAGATCGCCAGGCCGAGGCCACTGCCACCGTACTGCGCGGCGGTACGTGCACCATCGGCCTGCTCGAAGCGGCGGAACAGGCGCTGCTGTTGTTCCTGGCTGATGCCCGGGCCGGTATCGCGCACCTCGAAGTGCAGCGCACGCAGCTCGCCATCGCAACGTGCATGCAGGGTGATAGTGCCGCGGCTGGTGAATTTCACTGCGTTCGACAGCAGATTGAGCAGGATCTGCCGCACGCGCATGGCATCACCGGTCGCCTGCAGGCCCGCAGGCAGCTGGTTGTCGAGGACGAAGCGCAGGCCCTTCTGTGCAGCCAGCGGGCCCATCAGCGCCGCCAGATCCTGCAACAGGCCATTCAACGCAAACGACTGCGACTGCAGTTCCAGGCGCCCGGACTCGATCCGCGCCAGGTCCAGCGCATCGTTGACCAGGTGCAGCAGGTGCTCGCCAGCATGCCGGATCGACTGCGTGTAGCCACGCTGCTGCGGGTCCAGTGGCGAGGCAAGCAGCAGCTCGCTCATGCCCAGCACGCCGGTCATCGGCGTGCGGATCTCATGGCCAAGGTTGGCCAGGAAGCGGGTCTTGGCCGCCGACGCCTGCTCGGCCAGTTCCTGCTTGTGCAGCGCCAGCTGGTAGGCGTGCCGCCGCTGCAGGCGGCGTCGGTACAGCCAGGCAAACCAGCTGGTCAGCAGCAACCCGACCGACGCCAGCACCAGCAGGCCGGACAGGCTGCGCCACCACGGCGGCTGCACGCGGAATTCCAGGCTCTGCACCCGCGACCACACGTGGTCGGCCGACCGGGCCTGTACTTCCAGCCGGTAGCTGCCCGGCGCCAGGCGCGAGAACAGGCGCTCGCCGGCCGGGCCGACTTCGACCCAATCGGGGTCGTAGCCGGCCAAGCGGTAGCGGTACGTATTGGACGCCGAGTCGGCGAAGGACAGCAATCGCGCGACGATGCGCAGGTCGCGGTCGCCATCGGCGATCTGCAACGGCGCATCGTGGGTCATGTCCAGCACCTGCTCGTTGCGGCGCACTTCCACCCGCTCGATCACCAGCGGGGCGCGACGGACCGAAGGCCGTACCTGCTCGGGGTCGAACACCACCGCGCCCGCTGCCGTTCCGGCCACCAGGTGGCCATCGGCCGCTGCGATCAAGGTGTGCTCGCGGAATTCCTGGCTTGGCAGGCCGTCGTGCACGCCGTACAGGCGCACGCTCTGCCCATCGGCACTGACACGTACCAGGCCGCGTGCGCTGGTCGCCCAGGCCACGCCCTGCGCATCCACCACCAGGCCGGAGGCGGAGATCGCCGGATAGCCCTGTTCGGCACCGACCACCGCCTGCCGTTCCAGGCGTCCCTGGCTCCAGCGGTAACGGGACAGGCGACCATCCTCGGACAACCAGACCTGGCCGTCACGGCCCACATGCAACGCATGGATCGCCGTTGCCGGCGCACCCGGCACCGGCTGGAAGCGCTCGCTTTCCGGCAGCCACTGCAGCAGGCCACGGCTGCTGGCCAGCCAGATGTGGTCCTGCGGACCGCATTCCACATCGAGGTTGAGCTGGCCCTGCTGCAGGCCGCGCTGGCCATTGTCCAGCTGGCGCCGCACGTGGCCGTCGAGGTCGCGCTGCTGCACGCCTGCGGGCAGCATCAACCAGAGGCTGTCGCCGTCGCAGGTCATCATCGCTTCGACCACCCCTTCCATCGCCGCATCTGCACCGGCATCACGGCCCCAACGACGCAGTTCGCGCCGTTGCGGGTCGTAGCGCACCAGCGCATCGGTCGATCCAATCCAGACCTGGCCACGCCGGTCCTCACGCACCGAGGTCAACCAGTGCATGCCGTTGACCCAGGTGCGATGCTGCTCGATCCTGCCGGTCTTCGGATCGAAGCGGTCCAGCGCGCCATGGCTGCCCACCGTCCAGACGCCGCCGTTGCTGGAGGGGCTGGTACCCAGCACGAGCGCATTGCGCAGCGAGCTGGGGTCGTCCTCCAGGCGCGACAGCACCGAGAACTGCCACCAGCGTGGCAGCAGGTGCCACAGCCCGGCATTGGTGCTGGCCAACCAGATGCCACCTTCGCGGTCCTCGTAGGCACCGGTCCAGTTCGGCCGTACCGGACCGCGCGCGATCGCGCTGTACAGCGGCACGGTCTGGTACTGGCCATCGACCGCACGCCCCAGCCCGGTGCGTGTATCCAGCCAGTGCCCGCCCTGCTCGTCGCGCAGCATCATGCCCAGCACCTGCTCGCCCGGCGGCAGCTTCCACGGGGGGGCTTCGAAGCGGCCATCCGGGCGGCGCACGGTGGCGCCGGCCATCGTGCTGATCCACAGGCTGCCATCCGGTTCGGCGGTCAGTCCGTTGATCAGAAGGCTGGGGATGATGTCGGTACCGACACGCTCGAAGTCGGTCCCGGTCCAGCGCGCCACGCCATGCTTGGTGCCGATCCACAGGCTGCCATCGGCCAGCGTGGCCAGGTAGGGCACCGACGACGAAGGCAGGCTGCGCGGATTGTTCGGCTCGGGCAGGAAGCGCTGCAGGCGATCCTGGCTGTCCAGGCGGTACAGGCCGCCTTCGTGGGTACCGAACCAGATCGAGCCATCAGGCGTGCTGGCCAGGCTCCAGACCGTGTTGGTACCCATCAACGGCTGGCTGCTGCGGTCGTAGAAGTGCAACTGGCGGCGGTCGGCCGACATGCGCACCAGGCCGGCGTTCTCGGTGCCTATCCACAACTGGTTGCGGGCATCGACCAGCACCGTCCAGATGCGGTTGTCACGCAGTCCATCCTCGGAACGCCACACGCGGTAGGTGCGGCCGTCATAGCGGGCCAGGCCATCGTTGGTGGCGATCCACAGGTAACCGTAGCGATCCTCGGCCATGCGGTTGACGGTATTGGACGGCAGGCCATCGAACACCGTCACCTGCCGCGGGCTCGGAGGCACCGGCTGTGCCGCAGCGGGCAACGCGCAGCACAGGAGGACCAGCAGCAGCATCGCCGCCCGCAGATACACCACCGATTGCCTCCTCACGCTGGTCCTGATGATTCCCGCGCTGCGGGCGTCGGCATGGTAAACCGAAAGTCGCGCCGTTCACGCCCGGCGTCGGCGTCGTCACGCAGTCGCCTGTCGTTTCGCACGCGCCTGGGCGATGGCCGTCACCAGCAGGTCGCCGGTCACCGGCTTGCGCAGGAAGCCATCGAAGCCTGCGGCCAGCACCTGGGTTTCGGCATAGGCATCGGAACGGGCGGTCACCGCCACCAGCGGCAGTTCATAGCCCATGGTGCGCAGCTGGCGGGCGATGGCCGTACCGTCCAGCGCGGGCAGATCGAGATCGAGCAGGCCGACGTCGAAACCATCGGTGGCGATCTCCGACAGCGCGCCCAGGCCATGCAGCACGTGGACCACTTCATGCCCGCGCACGCGCAGCAGGCCGGCGATGACCTCGGCCACCGTGGCATCGTCCTCGACCAGCAGGATGCGCAGCGGCGGCAGTTCCGGCAGGGCCGCCACGTCGCCCGCTTCGCTGGCGGCCTGGCGCGTCCAGGGCAGGGGCAGGCGCACGCGGAACCGCGCGCCCTTGCCAGGCTGGCTGTCCACTTCGATGCGCCCCCCCATCGCCACCGCCAGTTCCTGGCAGATCGCCAGCCCCAGACCACTGCCGCCGTAGCGCGACGCGGTACGCGGGCCGTCGGCCTGTTCGAAACGATGGAACAGGCGCTGCTGCTGCTCGGCGTTGATGCCCGGGCCGCTGTCATGGACTTCGAAACACAGGCCGCCCTTTTCTTCCAGGCGTACGGCCAGGCCGACGTGGCCGCGCTCGGTGAATTTGATCGCGTTGCCGAGCAGATTCAGCAGGATCTGGCGCACGCGCATCTCGTCGCCACTGACACTGATCGGCCCGGGCGGGTCTTCGCCGCGCTGGAACACCAGCTGGCGTTGCTGCGCCATCGGCTGCATCAGGCCCTGCACCTGGTCCAGCAGCTCCCCCAGATCGAACGGGCGCAGGTCCAGCTCCAGCCGCCCGGCTTCGATCCGGGCCAGGTCCAGGGCATCATTGACCAGCCGCAGCAGATGGCTGCCGGCCTGCTGGATGGACCCGGCGTAGCCGCGCTGCACCGGATCCAGCGGAGTCGCCAGCAGCAGTTCGCTCATGCCCAGCACGCCGGTCATCGGCGTGCGGACTTCGTGGCCCAGCGTAGCCAGGAAACGGCTCTTGGCCTGCGAGGCCTGCTCGGCCAACTGCTGCTTGTGCACCGTCAGCTGCCATTGCTGGCGGCGGCGCAGCCGCGCGCGGATCGACCAGACCAGAACCACCAGCAGCAACGACCCCAGCAGGATGTAGCCGAATATCGCCATGCCGCTGCGCCACCACGGCGGCAGCACCTTCACCTGCAACTGCTGCGAAGGTGTCCACGCGCCCCGGGCAGTCGCGGCCTGCACCTCGATGACATAGCGGCCGGTCGGCAGCCGCGACAGGGTGCGCTGGCCATCGCCCCCCTGCTCCACCCAGTCCTGGTCGTAACCCTGCACGCGGAAGCGATACCGGTTGCCCTGCGGGCTGGCATAGGAAAGCAGCCGCGCATCGATCTGCAGATCGCGGTCGTCCGGTCCCAGCAGCAGGGTGCCGGTGAGCGGCAGCGGTTGCCAGCCGCGTGCGTCGTCGCGCCGCACCCGCACTTCGGCGATCACCAGCGATGAAGGCGGCAGCACGGTGTCGTCGGCATTCACATCAAAGGCGACCAGGCCGGTCTGGGTAACCGCCAACACGCGGCCATCGGCGTTCACCGCAGGTGGCCGACCGGTGAACTCGGCATCGGACAGGCCATCGCGTTCGTTGAACTGTTGCAGGCGCCGCGTCTTCGGGTCCCACCGCAGCAGGCCGCGCGGCGTCGTGGCCCACAGCTGGCCATTGTCGGCCAGCGCCAGCCCCCCCATGGTCACCGGCGGCACGCCCGCACTGCCGTCGATGCGCTGGATCAGGCGCAGGCTCATGCCATCCCACTGGTAGCGCTCGAAGGCGCCTTGGCGCGCCAGCCACAACTGCTGCGGATCGATCCATGCCAGATCGTAGATCGGGCCGCGCGAAACGCCGGGCACTGGCTCGAAGCGTCCGGCCTGCTCACGCCAGATGCCCATGTCGCCCATCACCCAGGGCCGGCCGTGGGCGTCGAAGCGGATCTGCTCGATCGGCGCATCGGCCGTCCCGCGGAAATGTTCCAGCGGATGACTGTGCAGCAGCCGGCCCTCTGCATCGCGCTGCTGCAGGTCCAGGCCCATCACCGACACCCACACCGTGCCATCAGGGGCCTGCCGCATCAGGTCGATGCGCTGGCGCAGGTCGGCACTGCCATCGATCCGCAGATCACGCAATGCGCCGGTGGCCGGATCGTAGACGCTGATGCGGCCGCCGCGTCCCAGCCACAGGCGACCATCCGGGCGCGGCAGCACCGACCACACCACGCCGTTGCCGAGCTGCCGGTCGCTGGCCAGCAGGCGCAGGGTGCCCTGCGCATCGAGCTGGTACACCCCTCGCGCCGAGCCGACGTAGTAGTTCTTCCCGTCGCTGGCCGCGCTCAACAGGTACTGGCTGTCCAGCGGCTTGCCGTCGAGCTGGTTCCAGATCGAGAAGCGCCGCCAGTCCGGTGGCAGATAGGCCAGGCCCTGGGTCAGCAACGCCACCCACAGTCCGCCCTCGTGGTCCTGCAGCAGGTCAAGCACGCCGCTGTGCGCGGTCAGGAAGCCGCTGCCGCGGTCCCCCTCCAGCCGGCGCAACGCCGCCGCATCCCCTCGCAACAGGCCATCGGAGGTACCCGCCCAGTAGCCCCCCTGGCGATCGGCCAGGACCAGGGCCGACCGCAGCTGGGCACTGTCGGCCCATCGCGGGCGACTGACCCGGTCCTGCCCATCGATGCGGTAGAGGCCATCGTTCTGGCTGCCTACCCAGATCGAACCGTCTGCATCACGGCTCAACCGGAGCACGCTCAGCCTCCCCAGTTCCCGCGCGGCCACCGGCTCGAAGCCGCTGCCGTTCCAACGCGCCACACCGGCTTCGGTGCCGACCCACAGGCGGCCCCGCGCGTCGACCAGGCTGGTGAAGATGCTGTTGCTGGGCAGGCCACCCGGGCGCGCGGGATCATGGGTGTAGAGGCGCACACTGCCGTCTTCGCCGAAACGGCAGACGCCATGGTTGTTGGTCCCGATCCACAAGGCGTCGTCGACATAGGCCAGTGCCCAGAACTGCCCCTGGCAGGTGGAATTGACCGTATCGAAGGTCTGGAAGCGCTCGCGGTCGGCATCCAGGCGTGCCACGCCCTTGCCATTGATGCCCACCCAGACCCGGTCCAGCGGGTCGATCAGCAGGGTCTCGATCTCGTTGCCAGGCAACGAGCCCGGCTGTTCCGGGTCGTGCTCCCAGACCCGCAGGCTGTTGCCGTCATAGCGGGCGAGTCCACCATCGGTGGCGGCCCAGACGTGGCCCTGGCGATCCTCGGCCAGCGCCACCACCATGCGAGACGGCAAGCCTTCGGCGGCACCGAAGCGGCGCAGGCGTGGTGTTTCTGCCATGTCCAGGGTCGCAGCCGCCGTGGCCATCGCCACCAGCAGCAGCAGTCCCATACCTGCGATGCCACGGCACCACAGGCGCCAACCGCTCGTCATCCTGAACCCCCTGTCCTGCGCCGATTGTCACACAGGGCCGGGGTCATGGCTGCAACAGCCTGTTTCCAGCGGCGGCACCACCACGAACTGTTGCACCCATGCACGCAACGTTGGCAGGGGGCTGTGCGTATGATCGCAGCGTCCCCTTCCGGAGCCCGCCATCGATGCGTCCCTGCCTGGCCCTGTTGCCGATGCTGCTCGCCACCGCCCCTGCCTGGGCGGCCGCTGACACCTATCGCCTCGATCCGGTGCACACGCGGGTGCTGTTCTCGATCGACCACGCAGGCTACTCGCAGGCCATGGGCACGGTATCGGGCAGCGAGGGGCGCGTGCGGTTCGATCCCGACAACTGGCGCGACGCCACCGTGGAAGTGGATATTCCGGTGTCGCGGCTGGACCTTGGTGATGCCAAGTGGAACCAGGCCACCTTGGCCCGCAGCCTGCTCGACGGCGAGCGCTTCCCGACCGCGCGGTTCGTCTCCACCAAGGTCGAACCGATCGATGCCAGGCGCGCCCACGTGATCGGCACGCTGACCCTGCGCGGGGTCAGCCAGGAAATCACGCTGGATGTGACCCTCAACGCCATCAAGCGCTATCCGCTTCCCCCGTTCCGACGCACCGCCGGTTTTTCCGGCAGCACCACGCTGAGCCGGCGCGCGTTCGGCATCACCGCCTGGCCGGGCGTCATCGGTGATGCAGTACAGCTGAGGATCGAGGCGGAAGCCACCCTCGACCGCAGCGACGCCCCGGGAACTCCCGCTCCCCTTCCACACTCCGACCCCAAGACGGCCCGCTAGAGGACCCCTCATGACCGCCAAGAACACCCCCGCCGCCTGGGGGAGTGTCAGCCAGATCCTGCACTGGTTGATCGCACTGCTGATCCTCGCCCTGGGCGTGGTCGGCCTGACCATGGACGAACTGCCCAAGACGCCCAAGTACTTCTGGGTCTACACCGCGCACAAGTCGATCGGCATCACCGTGCTGGCGCTGGTGCTGTTCCGCCTGGGCTGGCGCCTGTACGCCGGGGCACCGAAGCCGGTGCCGGGCGTGCCCAGCTGGCAGGAGCGCATCGCCAGCGCCACCCACGTGCTGCTGTATGTGCTGATGTTCGCCATCCCGCTGTCGGGCTGGCTGTACGATTCGGCCAGTGGCCTGCGCCCGTTCCGTTGGTTCGGCCTGGTCGACGTGCCCAAGCTGAGCGGCCCCGACCCGCAGGTCGTCGCGGTGTCCCATGCCCTCCACGAATACGGCTTCTGGCTGTTGATCGCGGTGGTGCTGGCCCATGCCGGCGCTGCCTTCTACCACCACCTGTTCCAGCGCGATGCAACGCTGTCCCGCATGTTGCCGCGTGGCTGGCTCGCCTCCCCTCAGAAGGACTGACCGATGAACCTGAAACTGACCACTCCGGCCGCCGTGGCCGCCGCCCTGGCCGGCATGCTGGCCACCGCTCCGGCACTCGCTGCCGATTACGCGCAGGCTCCCGGCGCCGGTTCGATCCTGGTGTTCGCCACCAAGTACGACGGCGAAGTGTTCACCGGCAGCTTCCCTGGCTTCGCGACCAAGCTCAGCTTCGACCCGGCCAACCCGGCTGCCGGTTCGCTGGATGTGGTGATTCCGCTGGCAGGCGCCAAGAGCGGCAACAGCGATCGTGACTCGACCCTGCAGGGCGCCGACTTCTTCAACGTCGGCAAGTTCGCCACCGCGCGCTACACCGCCAAGGGCTTCCGCGCCATGGGCAATGACCAGTTCGCCGCCGATGGCACCCTGGAGCTTCGTGGTGTCAGCAAGCCGGTCACGCTGACCTTCACCTGGAAGCCGGGCACCCAGCCGGTGCTGACCGGCAAGGCCACGGTCAAGCGCCTGGACTTCGGCGTCGGCGGCGGTGACTGGGCCGACACCAAGACCATCCCGGACGAAACCGCGATCAGCACGATCGTGAAGTTCGACGCGAAATAAACCGCATCTGGTAGTGCCGGCCGCTGGCCGGCCTCCTCCTGATGGCTCGCGTGCAAGGGCTGCCGGCCAGCGGCGGGTACCGCCCAGCACCTAAACGTACGTCCCAGCATGGTTTTTTCCGGCTGCCCCGCAGCTGGGAAGGGGGTGCACGGGCG
>NZ_JBHHMJ010000323.1:0-763 GCF_042136455.1 Stenotrophomonas sp. 3diitr2024 | reverse complement strand
ATTTATTATGCGCGATCCAGGAAGCTATGAAGATATTATTGATATTTTAATGGACGAGCGAGTGATAAGTGAAGAAGATGGACAAGGGATGAAAGAAATTATCCTTCTTCGAAAAATGCTTACGCAAGATTATATTCAAATGAATCATGATGAATTATATAAGACGATTCAAAAACATATTGCAGTGGTAGAAAGGTACCCAGCAAATATTCGCAGTTATTTAGAAAAGGAATTAGGACCTGTATCTGCATTTGTACCAGAATAATTATGCTTATAAGATCCCCAGAGAATGCCTTTTGGGGATCTTATATTGTATGTGAGAAAGAAAAGGGAGAAGGGTGAAGTATGGGGGAAGCACGTACTACGAAAGACGAGATTGTACAATTGTTGAAAGTAAAGGGAGAGCACACGGTAGCGGAACTAGCTGACGTTTTAGAGATTACAGAAATGGCGATTCGAAGACATTTAAGTAATCTTGAGAAAGACGGACTCATTTATTCTAAGATGGTAAGGCAACATGTCGGAAGACCAACTTATTTGTATGGATTAAGCGAAAAGGGAGAAGATACATTCCCGAAAGAGTATAAGCAATTTGCGATTGATATGCTAGAAGATTTAGCTCGAATGGGCGATGAAGTCCATCACCACCACCACCACGATCAGCAGCGACGTGCCACCGAAGTAGAACGAGGCATTCAGCTGCGTGCGCATCAGTTCCGGCAGCAGGCAGACGATCACCAGGTAGGCCGAGCCGGCCGCGGTC
>NZ_JBHHMJ010000319.1:0-53272 GCF_042136455.1 Stenotrophomonas sp. 3diitr2024 | reverse complement strand
TCGGCTTTGAACTGTGCGAGGCCAAGGGCCATGCGCGCCACTGCGAGTACGCCGACGCCGAACTGGATGCGCGCCGGATCCTGCTGCGAGGCCCGCTGTCCACGCGCGCAACGCATGTCCGCTACTGCTGGGCCGATGGCCGGCATCCCTTCGGTATCTGGGCGTCAAAGGGGAGCCGGCCAGCGGCCGGCACGACCCTTCAGCGGACAGCACCTGTTCTTGGCTGGCTTGCCTCAGGGCGCGCCCTCACACCGTCTCCCACCCCACCGGTTCGATACTCGCGCGATCCACCCTTCCGAGGATCCTGCGATGGCTGCCCTGCTTGCCCGTAGCTGCCTGTCGGCGCTGTACTTCCTGGCCCTGCCCGCCCTTGCCCAGGACGCCTCGTCCGGCTTCGGCGAACAGACCACCCGCACCGACCAGACCACCCAATCGAGCAGCACCCAGACCCGGACCAGTGGCTCGGTGACCACCCAGGCCACCACCAGTGGCAGCTCGCAGTCCGAGTCACGCAGCGAAAGCAAAGAGATCGACGTGGGCTTCGGTTTCCACGACGACAACGACGACTGGAGCCATGACCGCCACCGTGGCGGCGGCGATGTGCGCGACAGCGATCTGTTCGGCAGCTGGACACTGGGCCAGGAGAACGGCAACACCTGCACCATTGAGCTGAAGAACAGTGAGTGGTTCGGTGGCTACAGCGCCTACGTGCCTGCTGGCTGCCCGGACGGCTTCTTCTCGGCCAACCGCTGGGTACTGTCGGGCAACCAGCTGTTGCTGACCGATACCAACAACACCGTATTCGGGCGCTTCCGCGCGTCAGGAGGCGGGCGCTGGTCGGGGTTCCGCGAGTCGGATGGGGCCCGGCTGTATCTGAACCCACGCAGGTAGGAAGCCTGCGCAGCGCCAATGCGTAGCGTGCGAAAGGCAGCTGCCACGCCCGAGGATCGTATGTGTCCTATGGCATGGCAACGAACTGAGCGGGACGATCACGCCTCCTTAACAAGCGTGATCGGAGCCAAATTCCTTCATGAAAGCCGCATCTGTTCAACGGCCATTGGCCGCGATGATTTCCCTGGCGCTGCTCGCACCGCTTCCGGCGATGGCGGGCAACGCCCCGGAGTGTACGGATGATGATGCCCACGCCTGCACGGAGAGCGGGACAAGCCGCGCCTGGCTGTGGGGCGGTCTGGCCGCTCTCGGCCTCGGCGCCGCCGCAGCTGGCGGTGGAGGTGGCGGTGGTGGCGGTGCATCGGCACCTGGGGCGGGCGCTGGCGGCGGCGGCGGCACCGGTGGGCCGGCGCCGGGCACCGAAGGTGGCAGTTACGGTCGCGGCGGCGTCCTGCTGGGCGCCGGCGTACAGGCCAGTTGGAGCCAGCCGCTGACCACCCGCATCACCGGCGACACCCGCAACGATGGCCAGCTGCAGATCGGCAATGGCACGCTCCATATCACAGACGACGGCGAACTCCGCAACAACGGCACACTGCAGATCCAGCAGCCGGCCACCCTGCGCCTGGAAGGCGACGCCGACCTCGACAATCATGGCACGCTGCGGGTCGCCGGCACGCTGTCGATGGATCGCGAGGCAAGCCTGGAGAACCACCGCACTGCGGAATTCGATGGCGCGCAGGTCACGCTGTCGCATGAAGCCGAGCTGGACAACCACAGCCGCATGACCCTCAATGGCGGCCAATGGTCGCTGGCCGGTGATGCCGACTTCGACAACAATCGCGGCGCCGTGCTGGACGTGACCGGTACCGTTCTGCAGCTGCGTGGGCGCGCGGAATTCGAGAACGGCGGCACCATCCAGGCCCGAGGGACCTCCGCAGGGAGCGCATTGATCGACGCGGTGACCTCACAGTATGGCAACGACCGTGATGCCATCACTGTGCTTGACAACCGGGGTTCGATCACCCACCAGGGTCAGGGAGGCGTACTGCGCCTGGTCGCCGACAGCTTTGCAAGCCAGGCGATCAACCGCAGCGGCGGCCACATCCAGGGCTCGGCCGCGCGCAGCAGCCTGCTGACCGCGGAAGGCACACACGCCACGCTGTTGAACCAGGGCACGCTGACCGTCACCGCCGACGGCACCGTCGCCATGGACGGCCGTCGGGGTGCCACGCTGCTCAACGACGGCGTGATCAATCTGGGGACCGCCACCGAGTCTGCCGGCCGTGGGCTGATCGCCATGAAGTCCGACGGCAGCGCGACCCTGAATAATCGCCGCACGGGTGTCATCAACATCCACAGCGCCGATTCGTTCGCTTTCCAGATGGGCGCCGGCGGCGGCCGCCTGATCAACAATGGCGTGGTCAACATCTACGGTGCCGGCAGTGCCATGCATGCGGACGCACCCACCCAGGCGGCAGCCGACGCGGGTCGTGGCGCGCCTGACATCGGGTGGCAGGCGCAGCGCAGCATCTCCGGCTATACGATCGGGACCAACGCCAACGGCAGCGCAGGCCAGCTCGCCCTGCATGACGGCGGCACCCTGCAGGATGTCGACGTAGACACCGGGTTCACGCGTGGCACCGATGCGTCCAACGTGACGCTCAAGGACGTGGTGACGGGCGCCGAGGGCGGCGCCGAAAATGTGCGCAGCGCAACGGTCACATGGTCGGCACGCGCCCACCAGAACGCCGAGGGCGGCATTGATGTCGTCATGCAGCGGCGCGATTATCGCGAACTCGCCTCGGCCGACCAGGCCGGTCTCGCATCCGCGCTGGAAGCGGGATACCGCAATGACGCGCTGTTCCATGGCCTGGAAGTCGCAGACCAGCGCGAGTTCCAGCGTGCCCTGCATCAGCTGTCCGGCGCCGATGTAGCCAGCCGCAGCCTGGGCATGACCGGCAACGCGGACGCGCTGTGGTCGCAGCTGGCCGCCTTGCCAGCCGACCGCCCAGGAGTGCTTTCGTTCGGCGGTGGCGCCCGCAACGACTTCGGCGTGCGCGGAGACGGTTCGGCAGCGCATGTGGCGTTGGGCCTGGGCAACGGCCGCACGCTGCAGATCATGACCGCCGCCCTGAAGGGCGAACTGGGGGGGGCGCAGCAACGTGGGCACTCCCGGTTCGCTGGCGTTGGCATGGCCCAGCAGTGGGGAACGCTGCAATTGCGCCACCAGTTCGGCTATGAGCGTCATGGTCTGGAGGGCCAGCGCAGTCTTGCCTTTGGACAGGTACGTGAGGTGGCGCGCAGCCAGCGCCAGATGCATCGGAGCATGCTGGCGACCACGCTCAGCCACCAACTCAAGCGCGGCAACCTGCATTGGCAGCCGCGCCTGAAGGGCATGGCTTTCCAACTTGACGAAAGCGCCTTCAGCGAGGCCAGCGCCGGCAGTTTCGGCCTGCAGGTGGCCCCGGGCCGTACCCGAGGCCTGCGCATGGAACTGGGCAGTCAGTGGGCGTACTCCATGGGACCGAACCTGCGGGTGCACGCAGACGTGTCAGTGGCCAAGGCGATGGCGGTGCACAGCGACGCGCGCCATGCGCAGCTGCTGGGCGCTGCTGGACAGTCGTTCGTCCTTCCCGGCCTGCGCGCGCAGGGCCTTGACCATCAGTTGGCACTGGGCCTGGACTACCGGCGCAACCAACTCTCGTTGGGCGCGCAGCTCGTCGGTCAGCGGGTCTGGGGACAGGACGATTCCCGTGCCGAGCTGCAGCTGGGCTATCGCTTCCGTTGACAGCAGAAGGGCGGGCCTTGAGCCCGCCCTTTCTTCATCGCCGCTTGCCACATCGCCCCCGCAACGCTGCGACACCGGGCGTCGCGCGGTCAGAGACCGATTCCCGGCGCATGCGTCATCATCGCGGCCACGCCTGCCAGCAAGCCCAGCACCGGAAGCAGAATCCACTGCGCTGAAGCCAGGGTCGCGGCCGGCGGCTGGTCGCGCGCGTTGGCCTCGGATGCTCCTGCGCTTTCTGGCCGAAGCCTCCGGCGCACCGACGCATGGGAAAGAATGGCCAGTGGATAGCCGTCCTCCGGCAGTGCAGGCGCCGAAGGCATTTCGACCGCAGCGGCCGGGTTGTCGGCGGAACGCGACGGTTTGCCATCGAGCATGAAGTATGTGGCATCGCACAACGCAACAAGGCCGGCAACGCAAAGCGCCATACGGCTCAGCCGAACCGGATCGGACGAGCACGCGTTGACCGCCCTGCGATAGCGGCTCGGCTCACCAGATGCGTTGCGGAAAACAAGGTCGAGCACCGCGCCCGTTCCATTCTTGAGGAAGAGCTCAGGCTAGGCAGGGCCGCGCGCGGCCAACATCGGACAATGCCGAAAGCCACTTCGGGCCGGCACACGTGCACACCACACGGACGGCGGTCCAGCCACACTCAACTGCGCCGTCACTGTTCAGCCTGCCCATGTCCGCCCCCACCGGCTCCCGTCTCGTCATCTATGCCGCCCTCGCGGGTAACCTCGCCATTGCCATCGCCAAGTTCGTCGCTGCCGGCATCTCCGGCAGCTCGGCCATGCTCAGCGAAGGCGTGCATTCGCTGGTCGACACATTGAATGAACTGCTGCTGCTGTACGGCCTGCGCCGTGCCGGCAAGGCGCCGGACCCGGTGCATCCCTTCGGCTATGGCCGCGAGCTGTACTTCTGGAGCTTCATCGTCGCCCTGCTGGTGTTCGCTGCTGGCGCCGGCGTCTCGGCGTACGAGGGCATCCAGCACATCCGCCGGCCGGAGCCGGCCACCAACCATGCGTTGAGCTACAGCGTGCTGGGCATTTCCATCCTGTTCGAGGGTGCTTCCTGGTGGGTGGCGCTGCGCGAGTTCCGGCGTACCAAAGGCAAGCTTGGCTACTTCGAAGCCTTCCGCCGCAGCAAGGATCCTTCCACCTTCACCGTACTGCTGGAAGACAGCGCTGCATTGCTCGGGCTGGGCTTCGCGTTGATCGGGCTGGTGGCCGCGCAGGTGCTGGACATGCCGGTGCTTGATGGGGTCGCCTCCCTTTGCATCGCCGGCGTGCTGGCCGCAACCGCCTTCCTCCTGGCCCGTGAAACCAAGGGCCTGCTGGTCGGAGAGCCTGCACATCCGGCAGTAGCCGAGCGGATCATGGCGGTGGCCGAAACCGATCCGGATCTGCGTCGCGCGAACGGGGTGACCACCATGCAGATGGGCCCGGAACAGGTGGTGGCCATGCTCAGCGCCGAGTTCGAGGACGATCGGCGGACCCCGCAGATCGAAGCCTGCATCACCCGCATCGAAATGGCGGTGAAGCGCGAGCATCCGGAACTGGTGGCACTGTTCATCAAGCCGCAGACGCCCGAGATCTATGCCTCCCGCCGCGCGGCACTGGCCGGTCCGCCTGCGCAGGAATGACACTGCGTCTGCGCCCGTTTCACCTGTTTGGTGCCACAGTGCCATCACCGTTTGCCCGAGCCTGCCTCTACCGTGCCGGATTGGTTGCCTGCCTCGCTTCAGATCCTCCCCCGCAGCTTCTACCGGCGCCCGCCCGTCGAGGTTGCGCCCGAGCTGCTCAACAAGCTCCTGGTCCGTGACGATGGCCGAGCCGGCCGCATTGTTGAAGTCGAAGCCTACGCGGGCAGTGTCGATCCGGCCGCACACTCCTATCGCGGTCAGACGCCGCGTACGGCCAGCATGTTCGGTGAGGCCGGCCACCTCTATGTCTACTTCACTTACGGCATGCACTGGGGCAGCAACGTTGTCTGCGGCGAAGTGGGCGAAGGCGTAGCGGTGCTGCTGCGGGCCATCGAGCCGCTGCTGGGCCTGGAGCGCATGCGCGAACTGCGCCCCGCTGCGCGCCGCGACCACGATCTGGCCAGCGGGCCCGGCAAGCTCTCGCAGGCCTTCGGGCTGGACCGCAGCTTCGACGGCGCCGATCTGGTGACAGGCAGCCACGGCATTGTCATCGCCAGCGATGGCGTGCCGCCTCCGGCAGATCCGGTGATCGGGCCCCGCATCGGCATCACCCGCGCGGTGGACTTCCCCTGGCGCTGGCATGTTCGCGACCACCGTCACGTTTCAGTGCGGCCCTCGCGCGGGCCCCGCAAACCCTGATCGCGATGCGTCACGTCGGCATCACCCCGTCATGGCGATACATAACGCGGCAAGCACTAGCGTAGTGCCAGACAGCCGCCGCAACCGCCCTCGCCACCCTGCCCTGAAAAGCACCATGGACGAAGCCGAACGACTGCTCGAAATCGAACGACTGCACCTGCTGGACACGCCGCCGGAGCCGGTGTTCGATGCCATCGTCGCCGCCGCCCGCGCCGCGACCGGCATGACCATGGGCCTGATCAGCGTGGTGGCCGAAGACCGTCAGTGGTTCAAGGCCAACATCGGCCTTGAGGGCGTCAGTGAAACGGCCCGCGAAATTTCCTTCTGCACCCATGCCATACGCCAGGACGAGCTGCTCGAGATAGCCGATGCACGCCAGGATCCGCGTTTTTCCACCAATCCACTGGTGACGGGCGGGCCGCGCATCCGTCACTACGCTGGCATCCCTCTGGGCTCCGCGCACGGCGCACGCATCGGCACATTGTGCCTGCTCGATCCGATGCCCGGCGTGCTGTCTCCGTCCCAGCGCGAGCTGATGGTGCACCTTGCCCGGGTCACCACCCAGGTACTGGAGCAGCGCAGCATGCTGATGGCGCAGGTGGGCCAGGCCAAGGCGCTGCATCGTGAGCTCAAACGCAGTGAGGACTTCCTGGAGCGCACCAACCGCGCCGCCCGGGTGGGCGGCTGGGAGATGGACCTGGTCACCAACGAAGTGCGCTGGACCCGCGAGACCAAGCAGTTGCACGGCGTGCGCGGCAACTTTGAACCGACGCTCGACACCGCGCTGTCGTTCTATCGCGAAGACAGCCGCAACATCATCCGGGCAGCAGTGCAGCGTTGCATCGACGAAGGCACGTCCTGGGAAGTGCAGCTGCCGATGACCACGGCCGACGGTCGCTCGATCTGGACGCGCGTCGTTGGCAGCCGGCAACAGATCGACGGGCATCCGCGCCTGGTCGGGGCGATCCAGGACATCACGGACGAGCGAGCCGCGCTCGATGCGCTGGAAGCGAGCGAAACCCGCTATCGGCGACTGTTCCACTACAGCCTGGGCCTGATCTGCACGCACACGCTGGACGGAACATTGACCTCGGTGAATCCGGCGGCCGTGCAATCACTGGGTTTCGAGGAAAGCCAGATGATCGGGCGCAGCCTGTGTGACCTGATGCCGCCGGAAAAACGCGCGGGCTTCAATGCCTACCTCGCTCGGATCCAGGCAAACCACACCGACGCTGGTGTGATCGAGCTGATCGCCGCGGACGGAACGCGCCACTACTGGGCGTATCACAACGTGCTCGACAACGAAGCCAGCCCGCCCTACGTGCTGGGACATGCTCAGGACGTCACCGCGCTGCGGATGCAGGAGCAGCAGCTGCGCGAAATGTCCTTCAAGGATCCCCTCACCCAGTGCTACAACCGGCGCTACCTGCACCGGCTGGATGAACTGATTGACGAGCGCTGGGCCTGCGTGATGTTCGATCTGGACCATTTCAAGCACATCAACGACACCCAGGGCCACCGGCGTGGCGACGCCGTCCTGGTCGAGTTCGCCACGTTCCTGCGCTCACCGCTGGGCAGGGATGAGACGGTGGTGCGACTGGGCGGCGACGAATTCATGGTGGTACTGGTCGCGCCTGCGGACGGCCGGCTGAGCGAACTGGAGCATTGGTACCAGGACCACGCCGCGCTCTCGCCCAGCGCGTTCTCGATGGGTGCGGCCATCAACACGCCTGGCGAACCGGTGGCCGACACCATCCAGAAAGCGGACAGCCGCCTGTACCGCACCCGCGCACGGGTACGCCGCGAGCGACGCGAGGACCCAGCCGCGCGTTGATCACGCGCTTACCGTCACCCAGGCCGGCGCGTGGTCGCTGGCCTTTTCCTGCAGGCGTACCCAGCGGTCGACGCCAGCGTCCTTCAGTCGCTCCGCCAGTACGGGGTTCAACAGCAGATGATCGATGCGTAACCCACGGTCGCGCTCGGCATGCTGGCGGAAATAATCCCAGAAGGTGTAGATCGTGGCGTCGCCGTGCACCTTCCGCACCGCATCGGTCCAGCCCTGCGCCAGCAGTCGTTCGAAGGCCTCGCGTACCTCCGGCTGGAGCAGCGCGTCGCGGCGCCAGGCTTTGGGGTCATAGACATCGGCGTCGGTGGGAATCACATTGAAATCACCCAGCAGCAGCGCAGGGTGCGGCAGCTCGACCAGGCTGCGCGCATGCCGGATCAGGCGCTCCATCCAGCGTAGCTTGTAGTCGAACCTGGGCCCGGGCTGCGGGTTGCCGTTGGGCAGGTAGAGTGCACCCACCACAATGCCATGCGCCGCCGCCTCCAGGTAGCGGCTCTGGGTGTCCTTGGGCTCGCCCGGCAATCGGCGGCGGCTCTCGACCGGCGTGGTCCCTCGTGCCAGCAGCGCCACGCCGTTCCACCGCGCCTCGCCCTGCCAGAGCGCGCCGTAGCCAGCCTCTTCCAATGCCGAAGCCGGAAACGCGGCGTCGGTCGCCTTCAGTTCCTGCAGGGCAACCACATCCGGCGATTCCCTGTGCAGCCAGTCCAACAGCTGCGGCAGGCGTGTGCCGATGCCGTTGACGTTGAACGTGGCAATGCGAAGCATCTTGCGACGGGCCATGCGGGAAGTCTCCTCGGCGCATCGGGTGAGCGTTCAGTGTGCGCGCCCAGGCATCCAAGGACCGTGGATGCCGCGTAATGATGCGGTGCCATCCGGTTCACCGACCGCTGCCATGCCGCGCAGCAGGCTGGTCACCGTGAACCCGGCATCAGCCACCTATGGCTGCTGCCGTTCTACCGCAACGCCGGCCGTGATGGCGGCTACGATGTCACCGGGTGCGCCCCTACTCCGCCGCCAATGCCTGGATCGGGTCCAGCTGCGCGGCAGTGCGTGCCGGAAAGTAGCCAAAGCCCAGCCCGATGGCCGAAGAGCACGCCAGTGCGGCGAGCACCGGCCCCGGCGAGAACAGGAACGGCACGCCCAGCGACAACAGGCTCGACAGCGCACCCACAGCGAACGCGAGCAACACCCCCAGCACACCGCCGAACAGGCAGATCAGCACCGCCTCGATCAGGAACTGGCGCAGGATGTCGTTCTGCCGCGCCCCCACCGCCAGCCGCACGCCAATCTCGCGCACGCGCTCCTTCACCGACACCAGCATGATGTTCATCACGCCTACGCCGCCCACCACCAGCGCCACCGCCGCGATCGCCGAAACCAACGCGGCCAGGGTCTGGCTGGACTTCATCACCGCCTTGCGGATCTGGTCGGCGTTGTAGATGAAGAAGTCACGACGGCCATGCAGGCGCTCCAGCTCGGCGCCCAGCGAGGCTTCGGCGGCATTGGTGGGTACGTTGTCGCGTACGCGCACGGTGATGCTCTCCAGGCGTTGGCTGCCCAGCAGCCGGGAAGCCGCCGAGGTGTACGGCACGTAGACCGTGGGGGTTGCACCACCGGCGAACGCATTGGGACCGACCGCGCCGATCACCTCGACCGGCATCCCACCCAGCAGCACCGTGCTGCCGATGGGATTGCCAGTGAACAGCGCCTTCGCCGCCTTCTGGTCGACCACGCCCACTGCGCGGTGCGCATCGACTTCGGCGTCGGTGAAGAAGCGGCCGGCCTTCAGCCGCAGCCCCCGCACGCGCGGCATGTCGGCCCCTACGCCCAGCACCTGGGTGTTGGCACGACGGCTGCCCTGCAGTGCCGCCACCGATCCCGTCAGGTTCGGACTGGCGCTGTCCACATAACTCAACGCCGCAAGATGGTCCGCGTCGGCCACCACCAGCGTTTCGACTTCCGCCGAGCGCGGGTCACCGAAATCTGCGCCCGGGAAGATCTCCAGGGTGCTGGCGCCCAGCGCGTTGATCTGGGATTCAACCTGCGCTTGTGCGCCCTTGCCCAGCGCAACCACGGTCACCACCGCGGCCACGCCGATGATGATGCCGAGCATGGTCAACAGCGTGCGCAGGCGATGGGCCAGCATCGAACGCGCCGCCATGCGTGCCGCTTCGCGGACCGCATCCCTGCGTGCGCGGCGCTCGGCGACCGGCGACGCGCCGCGTTCGGTCCCGCATCCTGCGGCCGCAGCCAGCAATCCCGGCTCGGCGCGGTCGGCCACCACCCGGCCGTCGGCGATCTCGATCACCCGCGCCGCGTTGGCGGCGATCGCCGCATCATGCGTCACCAGGATCACCGTGTGGCCCTGCGCGTGCAGGCGCTTCAGCTCGGCCATCACCTGCTGGCCACTGGCGTGATCGAGCGCACCGGTCGGCTCGTCGGCCAGCACGATCGCGCCGCCGTTCATCAGCGAGCGGGCAATGGACACGCGCTGCTGCTGGCCACCGGACAGCTGACCCGGCCGGTTCCCGGTGCGTTCGCCCAGCCCCAGCGCTTCCAGCAGCGTGTGTGCGCGCGCAGTGCGCGTCTGTGCGTCCACGCCCGCATAGACTGCCGGCAGCGCTACGTTCTCGGTGGCACTCAGGTTCTCCATCAGGTTGTAGCGCTGGAAGATGAAGCCGAAATGCTCACGGCGCAGGCGTGCCAGCGCGTCTGGCGCCATCTGTTCGGTGGCCTCGCCGTTCACGCGATAGCTGCCCTCGGTCGGCCGGTCCAGGCAGCCCAGGATGTTCATCAGCGTGGACTTGCCCGAACCCGAGGGGCCAATGATGGCGATGAACTCGCCGGCGTTGATGCGCAGCGAGACCTCCTTCAGCACCACCACCTCGCCGGCGGCCGAGCGATAGGCGCGCGATACGCCCTCCAGTTCCAGCAGTGCATGGGCCATGCTCACATCCCCAGCAGGCTGGCGGGTTCGGCGTCGCCACCGCTGGGCGCCTGGCCAACCACCACGTTTTCGCCCGCTTTCAGGCCAGACAGGATCTGCACGGCGGTGGCGGTGCGCAGGCCGGTCGTCACCGCACGTTCCACAGCGCGGCCCTTGGCATCGACCACGCGCACGGTGCCGCGGTTGCCATCCTTGTCATCCGGCTCGGCCAGTGCCGTCAATGGCACCTGCAGCGCGTTGGCGACCCGCGCCAGCTGCAGGGTCACTTTCACCGTCATCGAAGGCTTCAGCTTCAGGCCAGGATTGGTTACATCGAACAGCCCGGCGTAGTACACCGCTTTCGGCGTCTGCGCAGAGCCGCCCGCATTGCCGGAAGCGGCCTCGGCAATCGAGGTCGGCGCTGGCTCCAGCTGCTGCAGATGGGATTCATAACGGCGCCCGCTCGGCCCCAGCGTCGAGAACCACAACGGCTGGCCGGGTGCGACCAGTTCCACATCCGCCTCGGCGATCTCGGCACGCACGGTCATCGTATCCATCTGCGCCAGCATCACGATGGTTGGCGTGGTCTGCATCGAGTTCAACGTCTGCCCGGCCTTGGTGACGATGGCCACGATGTAGCCGTCGCTGGGCGAGACGATGCGGGTATAGCCCAGATTGATCCGTGCAGTTTCGACCTGGGTCACAGCCTGGTCGATCTGCGCCTGCAACGAGGCCACCTCCGAACGCGCCGCATCGCGTGCCACGCGCGCGGCTTCGAAGCCTTCCTGCGACACCAGGCGCGATGCCACCAGCTGCGACTGGCGCTGGTAAGCACGACTGGCCTGCGCATAGCGCGCCAGGCTGGCCGCATGCTGGGCACGCAGCGTATTGGTGGCCGCCTCGGCGCTTCGCAGCGCGATCCGCTGCGGTTGTGAATCGACCTCGGCGATCAGATCGCCGGCCCGCACGCGCTGGCCCAGCACCACATGCAGGCGCTTGACCTGGCCGGACACCTGCGCGCCCACCGCCACCAGCTCCTTCGGATGGACCCGGCCGACCGCCTGTACGGTCTTCTCCAGATCCGCCACCCTTGCCGGCGCGGTGATCAGCGCGGCATCATCGCCGCCTGCAAACGTCCACCATCCAGCACCGGCGGCCAGCGTGGCCACGGCGGCAGCAATCATCCAGGTCCTGCGGTTGCTCATCGAAACGCCCGGTTGCGGGCAGTCACCCAATGCGACCGCCGGAGCCGCAGTCTGGAAGACACTGATGGACGTTTCTTGGAGCCACCGTGGAGATTGCATGGAGGCGCCGCGGCCGTTCAGGCACCAGCGCCACGCCTGAACGCGATAGCTCCGCGTCCACGCAATCTCGACACAATCTCGACCGAATCTCCATCAACGGTCGCTAGCCTCGTCGGCCTCGCCGACTGCCTGTTTGCCGTGTCCCTTTCCTACCTGGACCTGCCACCCATCGATGTGCGCCGTGCCTACCTGGCATGGTGTGCGCCTTCGCCATGGTTGATAGCACTGGTGCTGGCATCGACCAGCACGTGGATGTGGGTCGCGCCGTATCCGGGCCTGCCACTGCTGGCCGGCTTCGGGGCCGCCGCACTGGTGGGGTTCGGCAGTGATGGGCCCGGCCGCACCCGCCGCACCGGGTCCCTCGCATCGCTGGCCTTGATCGGCCTGGCGGTCTGGGCGGCAACGCACCCGGCCGCCAACGTAAACCTGCATCTGCTGCTTGCCCTTGCCACCACCGTGGTGGCCGCCCTGCTGGCAGTGCGCCTGCACACCATCGCGCGCATGGCTGCACGGCTGCAGGCCCGGGTGGACGCCACCCCCATGGCCTCGCGCTGGAGCAAGCTACCCTCGGCGGTGTCCACCCTGATGCAGCAGCAGCTGCGCGGCGCGGCTGCGGTGGAACCCAGCCTGCAGCGCACGCTGGTGCTGGCCACACTGGCCTGGGCAGCCAACGAGGAAGCACAGGCCATGGAGCGCCGCCGATGACCCAGCCCCTTCCCGCCCTGCCCTCGAACCCGCAGCACGCAATGAGACATGAACTCCGTAGCCGACCCGCGCCCCTGGTCCTGATTGCCGAAGATGAAGGCGAAATCGCCGATATCCTCGGTGCCTACCTGGCCCGTTCCGGCCTGCGCAGCGCACGCGCCGCCGACGGCGAGGCGGCGCTCGCCAGCCATCGCCAGCTGCGCCCGGACCTGGTGCTGCTGGACGTGCAGATGCCCAGGCTCGATGGCTGGCAGGTATTAAGCGAGCTGCGGCGGCGCGGCAACACGCCAGTGATCATGCTCACCGCGCTCGACCAGGACGTGGACAGGCTGACCGGCCTGCGCGTGGGTGCCGACGACTACGTGGCCAAACCATTCAATCCCGCTGAGATCGTTGCACGCATCCAGGCCGTGCTGCGCCGCAGTGCCCCCACCGCCGCCGAAGAATCCAACGGGTTGATCCGCCAGGGGCCGTTCGAGATCGATCTGCGCAGCCACGAGGTGACGGTGCGCACCGGCGAGCAGGTGCACGCACTGAGCGTCACCCTCACCGAGTTCCGGCTGCTGGTGCATATGGCGCGCGCGCCGCGCCAGGTGCATGCGCGCGCGGACCTGCTGCATGCCTGCCTGCCCGAAGGTGATGCGCAGGAACGTACCGTCGACAGCCACGTCAGCAAGCTGCGGCGCAAGCTTGAAGAGGTGGGCGTGATCGGCATTCCCGCCACCATCCGTGGCGTCGGCTACCGTTTCCTGGACTGATCGATGAATCCCAAAGGCAAGAGCATCGGCCGCCAGATCACCCTCTCCATCACGGTCGCCTCGTTGTGTTCGACGGTGCTCTCGATCAGTGGCTTCTATCTGTTCTATTACCTGCTGGAGGTGTTCTATCCGCGCTGGTACGACGCGCCGGAAACGATCATGCCGTCCGGGCTGGAATGGCTGTGGATCGGATTGACCGCCACCGTGGTGGTCATCTTCGCCACGCTGGTCGCCTCGCGCCTGACCCGGCGCATCATCACCCCGTTGAACTCGGTGGCCGAGAGCCTGCGCCGGGTGGCCAGCGGGGATCTGGAAGCGCGTGCACGTGGCGGCAACACCACGATGGCCGAAGCGGCCACGCTGGTCAGTGATTTCAACTCGATGGCCGAACGGCTCAGCCGGATGTCCGAGAACCGTGTGTTCTGGAACGCGGCGATCGCGCACGAACTGCGCACGCCGATGACCATCCTGCGCGGCCGCCTGCAGGGTATTGCCGAGGGTGTGTTCGAGCCGGGCCCCGAGCAGTTCAACAGCATGCTCACCCAGCTCGAAGGACTCACCCGCATCATCGAAGACCTGCGCGTGGTCAGCCTGGCCGAGAGCGGTCACCTCGATCTGCGCCTGCAGCGCAGCGACGTCAGCGTGCAGGTGGCCGCGGTGGTGGAAGCAATGTCCAACGCACTGGCGGAAAGCGGGTTTTCGGTGACCCTGGAGGCACGGCCGTCACTGGCGGACTGCGATCCGGCCCGCATCCGCCAGGCGGTGCTGGCGCTGCTGGAAAACGCACGACGCCATGCCGTCCCCTGCCCACTGCGGGTTCGTGTCACGCTGGCCGAAGGCCATTGCACCGTGACAGTGGAAGACGGCGGCCCCGGCGTGCCCGACGAGCTTCGCGACAGCATCTTCGAGGCGTTCCAGCGCACCGATGTCTCGCGATCGCGACAGAGCGGAGGCTCCGGCCTAGGCCTGGCCGTGGTGCGGGCGATTGCCGTGGCCCATCACGGAACGGCGCAGTGCCGCCCGACCGAACGCGGCGGCAGCGCGTTCGAGCTCCGTTGGCCGGTGCATGCGCGTCGTTGAGGACGCGGCAGACGCTGCCCTGGTAGCGGCCCACCTTTGATGGGCATTCGCTTCGCTGAACGGCGCCGGTTTCTCCACGCAATCTCCATCGATCCTCCATGCCCGCTCCAAAGGGCCGCAGATACTGGGCGCAACCCGGGAGATGGCAGGCATCCGTCCCCTGCCCTGTCCCCGACCCACCCAGGCATCCCATGAAACACCCCAACGATCCAGCGGCAGCCGCCGGCAGCATCGGGCAGCAGAATGCGGCCGCCACTCTGAAGGCGATCCTGCGCACCTATCCCTGGCAGCTCACCGGCACGTTTTCGCTGGTGGCGCTGGAGAACACCCTGCTGCTGGCCTATCCGTTGTTCGCCGGCTTCGCGGTGGACGCGATCATCAGCGGCAACATCGGCCATGCCGTTTCCTATGCCGGCGTGGTGCTGTTGTTCTGGTTGGTCGGCGCCGCCCGTCGAGCGGTCGATACCCGCACCTTCACCCGCATCTATGCCGATCTGGCAGTGAGCGTGGTGCAGGCACAGCGCCGCCTGGGCCAGGCCACGTCCACCTCGGCGGCACGCGTGGTGCTGGCCCGCGAGTTCGTCGACTTCTTTGAAAAGCACGTCCCGATCATCGCCACCGCGCTGGCATCCATGTTCGGTGCGGTGGCCATGCTGCTGGCGATCGAACCGATGGTCGGTGCCGCTGGCCTGGTCACCCTGCTCGGGGCCCTGCTGGTACTGCCGTCGTTCGCACGCCGCAACGAGCAATTGCATGGCCGGCTGAACAACCGCCTGGAACACGAGATCCGCCTGGTCGACCGGGTCAGCCCCTCGGTACTGCGCCGCCACTACACCACGCTGTCGCGCCTGCGCATCCTGCTGTCCGATCGCGAAGCCGGCGCCTATGTGGTGATCGGGCTGGCTGCTGCGGCATTGTTCGCGCTGACCATCGGCCGCCTTGCCACCACCGACGGAGTTACCCCGGGCCATGTGTACGCGGTGATGACCTACCTGTGGACGTTCGTCGGCAGCCTGGATGATGCACCGTCGATGGTGGATCAGCTGGCACGGTTGAAGGACATCGGCCGCCGCGTCAGCCCCGGCATGGAGGATGCGGAGCGCAAGGACGCCGCTTGACCGGTAGATGCCCACCTTGGTGGATACCGGTGGAAGCCAGCGCCAACCAAGGTTGGCGGCTGACAGGAGCGATAGGCGCCCATGCGCCGCTTGGCGCTACAGGAACTCCGCCATGCGCTGCAGTTCGTCTTCAAGCGCGCCACGAAACACCTTGTCGCGGGCCAGCGACTTGCCGGCATAACCCACGTTCGACACCAACTCACCCTCGCGCACGCTGAGATTGGCCCAGCCCACCACCTGGTCGTGCCACAACACCGGCAGTGCGTAGTAGCCATACTGGCGCTTCGGTGCAGGCGTGTAGGCCTCGAACTTGTACACCCATCCCCACAGCAGCTCGAAGCGACGGCGGTCCCACACCACCGGGTCGAACGGCGCCAGCAGGCGCACCTGTTCGTCCGGTGCATAGCGGCGCGAACGCGGATTCTCGTCCGCCGGCCAGTACCAGGTGGTGCCCTCCAGCGTGCAGCTGGCCAGCTGCTGCTTGGCCAGCGCCAGTGCCTTGCGGGTCTGCTCGGCCAGATGCGGTGCACCATAGCCCAGCAGGCGCACCAGATAGGTCAGGCTGGCCGATGGCAGCGGCGCGTACTTGCGCACCACCAGGTCGATCAGCGCGGCCGCGCGCTCGACCTGCGCTTGTTCGCTGGCATCTGGCTCGGCATGCGCGGCCACTGCATAGATGCGGGTGCCACTGTCGCGCCGCTGTACGCGCAGCAGGCCGCGGTAGTGCATGCCGTCCAGCAGGTGCGTGCTGGCATTGCTGGTGCCGCCCCAGTAGTTGGTCACCCGGCCATGCGCAAACGCCTGGTCAACCTCGCGGGGGTGCACACTGCCGCGCTCGCGCACGAACGCCAGCACCTCGGCAGCGCGGCGATGGGTCTCGGCGTCCCACTCGCGCTTGGCCGCGCGTGGGTGCATCAGCGCCAGATGCTCGCGCGGCAGGAAGCCGTAGTTCACCAGGCAGTCCTCTTCCACCGGCAAGCGGCTGTAGCGCCGCTCAAGATCGCCTGAGCGGTAGTCCTTCACACGGTGCCGCAGGGTCAGGTCCTGCGCGCGTGCCGGTGCCCGGATCGGGTCGGCCTGCACGAAGCCCAACCGCCGGATCGCGGTCAGCAGCGTGGTCGGCCTGAACAGGGTGCGCGCCACTGCATAGCGGCGAAGGTCATCGAGGGTGGGCGTAGCTGGCATGGCCGCATTGTAGATCCACGCCATGCGTGGATGGGATCACGGCAATTCCCCCGAGGGCTAGCGCTCATCGCACCCGGACACTTCACCGGGCCCAACTACAGGCGCTGCCAGACCACGCCTTCACCGCGGCGAAAGTACACCGCCACGGCGCGGCCGTAGATCCGGTCCGCATCGACCCAGCCGAAGAAGCGGCCGTCCAGGCTGTTGCCACGGTGATCGCCCAGCACCAGCACCTTGCCGGCAGGTACCCGCAGATCGGCAATGTCCGGGCCTCCGCCATGCGTTAGATCCAGTCGGGCCTGCCGCTTGCCGAACCGTTCCACGTCAGTCATGGCAGTCATCTGCAAAGGCTGGCCATTGATGGTCAATCGTCCCTCCTGCAAGCGCACGCGGTCCCCGGCTACTGCGACCACGCGCTTGATCATGCGCACGCCATCGGCCGGGGAAGCGAACACCACCACCTCCCCGCGTTGCGGCACGTTGTCGCCCATCAGCTTCAGCCCGGTGAAAGGCAGGCGCAGGCCGTGCGCCCGCATGTCGACAACCACACGATCACCCGGCTGCAGGGTCGGCTGCATTGAACCGGTTGGCACCACGTAGTGATTGGCCAAGGTGTCGCGTGCAGCCAGGAACAGGCTCAGCAGCATCAGCAGCGGCAAGGCCTCCTTCTTCAGCCACAGCAGCGCTCGCTGGGGCAACGGCGCGCGGGAAGGGGCATGCATTGAGGGCTCCGGAAGATGATGGAAGGGTCCAGCCCCCAGCCTAGACGTACGGCTCTGGGCCATGCATAGGACAAATTCCAGATGTCCTCCCTGGGCGCATGAAGTGCCCATCCGGAGGGCTGTCCGGCCTGGCTCGACGTTACAGCGCGCCGTCCGCATCCAGCATCTGCAACGACCCAATCACCAGCGCCCGCATGCCCTGCTTGAACTCGGTGATCACCTGGCCCTCTTCGTCATCCGCAATCGCGTAGATGGTGTCGGCGCCGGCGATGCAGTAGAACGCGATTGTGGCCAGCAGCCAGCGTGCCTTGTCCATCGGCAGGCCGAAGACTTCGGCCACGTGCGCCTGGTGGGAGGCGATCTTCTCCAGCATCGGCGCGGTCGCCACCGTGCGCCGCAGCAGGTACGGCGGCAGCCCGGGGTGCGCCTTCACCACCTCGCACAACGATTCCACGAACACCATCAGATAGCCCTGCAGGCCGCCCGCCGCATCGGCCGAGGCGCGCGGAATCTGCCAGCGCTGGAACACCGCCTCGGCCACCAGGCGCTTCAGCGCCTCCAGGTTGGCCACGCGCTTGTACAGCGCGGCCTGGGTCACCGCCAGTTCGGCGGCCACGTTGGCCATGGTCAGGTTGGGCAGGCCCAGGCGGATGCCGATGTCGGCCAGGCGCTCGGGGGTGATGGTGGGCGGGCGGCCACGGGTCGGCGCCGTTGGATCGGGGTGCGGGCTCATACGGTGCGTGTTCATACCCTGCCGAGGGTGCCAGCAAAGGGACCCTCTTGTCCGCTTCGGTCTATTTAGTTTAATTTAATCAACTAATTCGGAATGCGTCTGGTTCGCACTCATGGCGCCGCCCGAACCGAGCCCCAGGCTCACTTCCCGCCAGGTCCCCACCCAGCCGACAACCCTGCGCTGCGCGCTCTTCCCGTGCTTGCCGATGGCAGCGCGCCAGGCGCGCTCGCGCCCAAGATTCACAGGACCCTGGCATGACCACGTACCCCTCCTCTTCCCCGCAGAACCGAGCTGCCGCCGCGTCCTGCAGCCAGCCACTCCCACACGGCCTGGCGCGGCGCTACCGCGCATCGGCGCTCGCGCTTGGCCTGATGGCATCGTGCGCCGCGCTGGCCGACACCGCGCCGTCCACACTGCCCTCGGTGCAGGTGCAGGAACAGCGCCGGGTCACCGCAGACTATGCGGGCGGGCAAGTGGCTGCCGGCAGCCGCGTCGGCCTGCTCGGCGACAAGGATTTCATGGACACGCCGTTCAGTACGGTCAGCTATACCGAGTCCTTCATCCGCGACCGCCAGGCCAAGGACCTGACCGACGTCATCGCCGCCACCGACCCCACCGTCTTCAGCAACGGCGTCACCGGCGCATGGAGCGAGAACTACGCGATCCGCGGCTTCGCCTCCAACACCAGCGACACCACCTTCAACGGCCTCAGCGGCATGGCGCCGTACTACCGTACCTCGCCGGAAATGTTCGAACGCATCGAGGTGCTGAAAGGCCCGTCCGCGCTGCTCAACGGCATGCCGCCGGGCGGCTCGGTCGGTGGCAGCGTCAACCTGGTCCCGAAGCGTGCCGGCGATCAACCGCTGCTGCGGGTCAGTGCCAACTTCGCCTCCGACGCGCAGTTCGGCACCCACCTGGATATGGGCCGTCGCCTGGGCGCCGACAGGCAGTTCGGCATCCGCTTCAACGGTGCCTACCGTGATGGTGACGGCGCAGTCGGCAAGCAGAGCAAGAAGGTACAGCTCGGTTCGCTGGCACTGGACTGGCGCGGCGAACGTATGCGGCTGTCGGCCGATCTGTACAGCGCCGATGACCGTGTTGACGGCCCGGCACGTGGCGTCGGCCTGGCGCCGGGTGTGGCCATTCCGCGGCCGCCGCGTGGCGATACGCTGATCAACCCGGACTGGGCCTACGTGGACAGCCAGGACAAGGGCGCGATGCTGCGCGGCGAACTGGACATCAACGATAGCCTGATGGCCTACCTCGCGTACGGCACCAGCAGGACCGACTACCGCTACAACGGCTCGATCAGCGCGCAGATCCTCAACCCGGCGGGTGACTTCACCACCGTGATCGGCCAGCTCGCGTTCGACATCAAGAAGCAATCCGGTGACGCCGGCCTGCGCGGCAGCTTCCGTACCGGCAGCGTGGGCCACCAATGGGCCGCCAACGTGACCCACTATCAGCACACCCAGAACGACTACGGCCGCCGCAGCGTGCCGGGCTGGGACTGGACCACCAACCTGTACAACCCGGTGTGGGGCCCGGCCGCGCCGTTCGTAGCGCCGCACATCTCGCATACCGAACTGCGGCTGGACAGCATCGGCTTCGCCGACACCTTGTCCTTTGCCGATGAACGTGTGCAGCTGACGCTGGGCGTGCGCCGCCAGCAGGTGGTCAGCGAGACCTTCAACGTGGCCACGGGTGCACGCACCTCACGCTACGACGAGAGCGCCACTACCCCGGCAGCGGCGCTGCTGGTGAAGGCGACCGACACGATCTCCCTCTACACCAACTACATCGAAGGCCTCAGCCAGGGCGCCACCGCGCCGATGACCGCTGCCAATGCCGGTGAAGTGTTCGCACCGTTCCGCACCAAGCAGAAGGAGCTGGGCCTGAAGCTGGACCTGGGCCGCTTCGCGCACACTTTCAGCCTGTATGAAATCAAGCGGCCCAGCAGCTACACCGACCCGGTCACGAATATCTTCTCGTTTGGCGGCGAACAGTGGAACCGGGGCGTGGAATGGGGCTTCTTCGGAGCACCACTGGACGGCGTGCGCCTGCTCGGTGGCGTGGCCTATGTGCAGCCGAAACTGACCCGCACGGCTGGCGGCGTGAATGAAGGCCGCATGGCCACAGCGGTTGCGCAGCGTCAGGCCAAGCTGGGCGTGGAGTGGGATGTGCCCGCGCTGGAAGGCCTGACTCTGACAGGTAATGCCACGGCGATGTCGAAGCAGTACATCAGTGCCGACAACCGCCTGTCGGTGCCGGGACGGACGTTGTTTGACGTGGGCGCGCGCTACAGCACCGCTGTGGCGGGTCGACCGCTTGCGCTGAGAGCCAGCGTGAACAACGTGACCAACAAGGCATACTGGGGCATGCCGTTGCTGTCGAGCCTGGCGCTGGGCGCACCGAGGACGGTGCTGCTCTCGGCAACCATGGATTTCTGAGCAGGCATGGAACTCCTGTAGAGCCGAGCCCATGCTCGGCTCTGTTTCGTTCCGTCACGCGATCTGCGCCCGCCCTCGTTCGCTCTAGAACGTGTCCGATATCAACGCCTTCACACGGCCTACATCATTCGTGCGTCGTCAGCTTCGACGACGCTTCAACGCTAGGAGAGAAACGATGCAGACCCTGTCTGAAAGCCAGGCCCAGTCCATTCGTGGCGGTGGTGGCGGTCTTGTCATTATCGGCGCCGGCCTGTCGCTCTACGGTGCGATCGCGCTGATCAAGTGGGAATGGCGCCCGTGGAAGTGGTGCTGATCCACTGAGCCATGCGTGAACCCGCGAGGCGGCCCTCCGCCTCGCTCTGCTGTGGGTAGCTGTTGATGATCGAGAAACTGGGCCAGGTTCTTCCACGCACCGGAATATCCTGCATCGCACTGTCGTGGGCCTTGGCGGTGGTTTCCGCACTCGTGCTTGTGGTGCTGTTGAAGGGGCGTTACGCGCGCACCGAAGAAGTACGTGGATACATCGCACTGGGCAACATCACCCGGGTAACTGTCGAACGTGCCGGCGTATTACAGGCGCTGCGGGTTGCGCCTGGGGAGAAAGTCGAAGCAGGCCAGCCGCTGGCGAGCGTCACTATTCCAGAACTCGACGCTGTCTCCGAACACGGTCTCAGTGCCGGCACACTCGGCCTGCAGAGCCTGCACGAAGTGCATTCCAGCGTGCAGCACGAAACCAGGCAGGCGCAGGCGCTTCACACGCTCCGCCTGCGCAGCATCGATGAGCAGGTCCAGCAGGTGGACCAAGAACTGCGCGCGCTCAATGCCGCGCTGGAAGCCACTACGGCCCGACAACGCTTGGCCGACAGTGCGCGGAAGCGTTACCAGGCGTTGGCCGAGCAACGCTTTGTCACCCAGCTCGAACTTGAAGACGCCCAGGCCCGGCAGCAGCAGTTGCGCGCCGAACACGCCAACATGCAGGCCTCCATCCTGGCCGCGCGCCAGCGCCGTACCCAACTGCAGCACGAACGCAAACGCACCGAAGAGGAACTGACCACGCGCCTCAACAGCCTGATGTTGCGCGGCAACGACCTTCAGGAGCGCATCCATGCCCAGCGCCGCGAGCGCGGCTACACGGTGTTTGCCCCGGTCGCCGGCGTTGTCGACATGGTGTCGCCGGCCGTCGGAGACAACCTGGTCCCCGGGGCTCCGCTGGCGCTGATACGGACCGATGCCGACGCGCGCCAACCCATGGCGCGGCTGAGTCTTCCCCAGCGAACGGCAGGGCTCGTCCAGGTCGGGGACACCGTCAACGTGCGCATCGATGCATTCCCGTATGAGCGTCATGGGCTGGTGCCGGGAAAGGTCCTGCGCCTGACCTCGGGCACGCTCTCCATTCCAGGCCTGCCCGATCAGAAGGACGCCCCAGCGTTTCTCGCCGACGTAGCACTGGACATGTCGCCGGCAAGCGTGCGTATCCGTCCGGAATGGCTGAAGGACGGCATGGATCTGCAGGGTTCGGTGCGCCTGCAGGAGGTGAACCTGCTTGAGTGGCTGTTTCTTCCCGTCCTCAGGGGATGGACCCGCAACAGCGGCGACGTCCTGCTGAACAACGAGCACCCGTGATGCGCAAGCCCTTCACCTCCCTTCTCCGTTCCCTGCTCGGCCGCCGTCGGATAACCCCGGTACTGCAGGGCGAAGTAGCCGAATGTGGCCTCGCCTGCCTGTCCATGGTCGCCCAACACCATGGCAAGCAGGTCGGCCTGCAGCAGCTTCGGCAACGCTACCGCGTCTCACGCGATGGCCTGTCGCTGTTCCAGGCATTGCGCATCGGCGAAGAACTTGGTTTTGCCGGGCGACCTCTCCAGCTCTCGCTGCAGGAAATCGGCGAACTGCGCCTGCCCGCCATCCTGTTCTGGGACCAGCACCACTTTGTCGTGGTCGAAGCAGTCAGCCAACGCGGTCTTTCCATCATCGATCCGGCCGTCGGACGCCGGCAGTTCCGTTGGGCCGAGGCCATGCCATTGTTCAGCGGTGCCGCACTGGAACTGATTCCAACCGCGACCTTCACGCACGAAGGCGAGGCAGGCACCGCCTCGCCCCTTTCCGTGCGCAGCGTGCTGGCCAGCAATCCACGCCTGCTCAATCACCTTGCCACACTGGCGGTGCTGGCGGTGCTTGCACAGCTGGTGGCCATCGCATCGCCCAAGCTGTTCTCGCTGGTGATCGACGAAGTGGTGGTCAAGGACGACCAGGAACTGCTCTACCTGCTGCTGTATGTCTTCGGCCTGATCTTCGCCATCAGCGTTGCTGCCTCCTGGCTGCGCACACTGGTGAATGAGCGGCTTCGGGCCTCGATCAACACCGATCTATCGGCTGGCCTGATGTCGCGCGTGCTGCGCCTGCCAACGCGATACTTCGAGCGCCGGCGCCCGGTTGACATCCTGCGTCGGCTGGAAGCCACCGATCTGGCGCATGTGGCGTACACCCAGGGTTGGGTCGATATCACCATCGACGCTCTGTTCGCGGTCGTCTTCCTGGTACTGATCGCGCTGATCAACATGAAACTGGCAGGAGTAGCGGTGGGCCTCAGCCTGTTGTTCTTCGCCATCCGCGCCATCAGCCTGCCAGCGATGGCCAAGGCACAGCGGCAATCCATCGATGCAGAGACCGCGCGCAACCACACGCTGCTGCGGGCCGTTACTGCGATGGAGACGGTGAAGCTGCGCGGGCAGGAAGGCGTGCGGCTGGCCGAATGGGCCAACCAGCAGGCCGATGTACAGCGCACACGGGCGCGCGTGGACCGCATCCAGGCCATGACCGGCACGGCGCACGAAGCCATCTCGCATGCCAATACGCTGGTGATCAGTGCGCTGGGCGCGCTGGCCGTGCTGCGTGGCGACAATACCATCGGCGACCTGTTCTCATTCGTCCTGTACAAGGACATGTTCATGGGCTGCACCCAGCGCATGATGGAACGCTATGCCGGCCTGCGCCTGGCGCAGGTGGAACTGGCACGGACCACCGACATCACCGATGAACTTCCCGAACTGCCCTGCGACGCCGGCTACCGCTCCAGCGCAGCGGCCGGCGACGAGCCGGTGCGCAGTCTCGCGATCTGTGGTGCCACGCACCGCTATGGCAGCTTCGACAACCCGACCTTCCGTGACCTTCATCTGGAGGTGGCCATGGGCAGCAAGACCGTTGTCACCGGCCCTTCCGGCTGCGGCAAGAGCACCCTGCTGAAGGTGGCGGCCGGCTTTCACGCACTGGACGAGGGCGCGGTCCGGGTCAATGGCGTGCCGTTGCAGCGCTTCGGCCTGGACCAGTACCGCCGGCGCATCGCACTGGTCGGCGATCGTGATGAAGTGATGCCGGCCAGCCTGGTGGACAACATCTACGCCGACTGCCCCGTGCGCGACGAACGCCGCCTGCAGCAGGCGCTGGAGCAGGCTGACCTGCATCAGGCAGCCCTGGCCCTGCCCGCCGGCTACAACACGCAGCTGGGGTTTGCCGGGGTTGAGCTGTCCAGCGGCCAGCGCCAGCGCCTGCTGATCGCTCGCGCGCTGTACATGCAGCCAGACCTGCTGATCCTAGATGAACCGACGGCGCATCTGGACCGCGACGCGCGCGACGCCGTCATCCAAACGCTTAAGTCGTTGCCGGTCACCTGCCTGATCGCCAGCCATGATGCAGAACTGGTCGCCGCCTGCGATCAGCGCTATCGCATGCAGGAAGGCCAACTTCGGTCGATGGCTGCGCCGCAGGCCCGCGTCGTGCCTGCATGAGCCAGGCTTGGATCGCCCGCCAGGCCATGGGCCACATCAGCGGCCAACTGCTGCGCCATCTATTGGTGATGGCCGCCGCGCCCTTGCCCGGTCGATGGGATGCGCCACTCATGCGCGCTGCGATGAGCTCGCAGGCAATCGCGTGGCCGTTGCGCCAATCACGGTATGCAGCTGCGCTCTGTCATCTCCAGGCCTTGGGTCTGGACCACGCCGACGCCATCGAGCAGGCGGCGCTGCACGTTGCCATCGAACTGCTGCGCGACGTCCGCTTCCGTCGTTACGAAATCAGGCGACCGGCGCAATGGCGCCGTCGGATCCATGACATGCAATGGAACGACCCGCACCACTATTGGCAAGAGATGGCGGGCAGCGGCGGCCTGATTGCGCTGTTGCACACCGGGGAATATCGCCTGGCCGTCGCGCGGGTCATCGAGGCCCATCCACAGCCTGCGCACGTGCTTGTGCCCGCCCTGTGCCGGGAGGGCGACGCCATGTTCCAGGCGTTGAAGAGCCTGGAAGCCTTCGGGCATCGGGTGGACGTGGTGCATCCGGGCGAGCCAGGCCTGGCCACGGCGCTGTTCCGCCATCTCCGCCGGGGCGGTACCGCCGTCGCCTTCATTGATCTTCCCGCTGCGATTGGCCCACAGCGCTTCGGCGACCCGGTGCGCTGTCGCTTCCTCGGGCGCGACGCACGCCTGGCGTTGGCGCCGCTGCAACTGGCCGCCAAGGCCGGTTGCCCGGTGCTGCTGGCGGCCAGCTGGATCAGCCGGCACGGCACCGGGCATCTGGAACTGCTGCATCGCGCCGGGAGCCTGACCACGCCCGATGCCGTGCAGGCAGTCCTGCAATCTGCCAGCGACTTCATCACACACGACCCTTCCAACTGGTTCCTGCTGGACCGGTTGGACAACTACCTGCATGCACGCCCTCAGCCCCGTTCGCTGGCATGACGCCCGCGAGGTGCCGGGACATCGGCGCCCGGTCAGGCACGACGCGGATCCGCTGAAGCACACTATCGGATTCGTACGAATCCGATAGTGTCCTTCCCAGCGGGGCTCCACCATCGACGTGACCCTCCTCCTCACGCGGCGGTGCCATGCCCCTTCCAGCCCTCCCTTCCTTCGCCGCCTCATTGCGAAGTGTGCTGCTCGCAACACTCCTGCTCGTGCCCCAGCTGGCCAGCGCTGCATCGGTCTGCGTCATGCGTTCAGGCGAGCGCATGCTGCTGGTGCAGGATGTCACCTCGCGCTGGCAGCTTCCTGGTGGTACCGCATTGCACGGTGAGCTCCCGCCGCAGACAGCCCTGCGCGAAACGTGGGAAGAAACCGGCCTGCAGGTCGCCACCACCGACCTGCTGGAAGACGACGCCGGTGTCCATGTGTTCGCCTGCCGCGCGACCCAGCCCATACAGGTGCAGGGGGCTGCAATAGATGTCCTGGACGCCCCGCATCTCGGGCGCGAGCTCATCCAGGCGCGCTGGGTCACCCGCGACGAAGCCCGCCAGCTGCGCACGCGCTTCCCGCAGCAGCTGGAGCACGCCTATCAGCGCCTGCACGCAGTAGCCGAGAGCGAAGTACGTCCCGTCGCGCGCTTCGGGCCCGCCTCTGCCTTCCGACAGGCGGAGCTGGATCGCGTGCAACGTACCCAGCAGTGGCCGGTGCGCGGGCTGGCGGTGGTGGGTAACGCCCTGGGCGAATTCTGGTTCTATCTGCTGGCGATGCCTGTGTTGTGGGTGGCGTTCGGCGCGCAGGCATCCCGCCTGATGTTGATGGCGCTGATGGTGGTCACGCTGGCCGTGCAGAGCATCAAAGTCGTCATTCCCGTGCCACGCCCCTTCAGCTTCGATGCCACGCTCAGCCTGGCCGGTGCCGCCGGCCCTTCCCTGCCCAGCGGGCACACCACCAGCGCTACCTGCTTTTTCGTGCTGGCCGCGCTGTGGTTGTTGGCACGCCAGAACATCACGGGCAAGTTCAAGACTGCGGCAGTGCTGGGCATCGCGCTGATGGCCGGGGTAATCGCCGGAATGGCCCGGGTCTGGTTGGGGGTTCACTATTGGAGCGACGTCGCTGCGGGGTTGTTGCTGGGCAGTGCGATCGCGGTTGCAATCCATGCCCTGGGTAAGTCGCTGGCACGCGCCAGCCATCCGGCTGCGCGCGAGCGAATCTGCTGGGGTGTCATCGCCGTTGCCAGCCTGGCCGTGGGCGTGACCTGGCAGGCCATGCCGCTGCTGTTGCCGTTCTGCGTGGCGGCCGCGTGCGCAATGGTGCCCCGTGTCGCCCCGGAACGTTCGTCGATGGGCTCGGCAGCATGGCTGCTGGCCGGCCTGCTGGTGCTGGGTGGCGTGGGCCTGCCGATGACCCAGCGCGCCGAACCGTTCGTGCTTGCGGCCAGCCTGCAGGCGCTGGTCTACATGGGGCTGGGCGCGTGGGTGGCGTGGGGTGCGGGCGCGGTTGCCGCGTGGCGGCCGATGAGGCACCAGCGGTAGCGTCCACGCATGGCGTGGCTCTAATCGGGGTGCAGGCGATAGATGGCGTGGTTGGTCAGCGCCAGCGCGGCCAGCTTCAGCCCTTCCATCACGCGATCGCCCACGTAGTGTTCCGGGCCACCGTTCTGGCGCGCGCGCTCGGCGGCCAGCAGGATCTCGTTGACGATGCGCAGGCCAGCCAATGCGCCGTCGCTGTCGGCCAGGGCCAGGCAGCGGCCGGGCAATTGATGGCGCTCGGGCCAGGGCTGACCGTCGGCGGCAACGCCACGACCAATCTGGTGCAGCAACGCGATCAGGTTGTTGGGATCCGGCGTCGCGCTCGCTTCCTCGCCCCCATCGGCGTTGGCCAGGGCATGCTGGGCGCGCAGAGGGGGAACATCCGATGCATTCATGGCAGGTCTCCGTACAAGGCTACGGTGCCACCGCCCTTAACAAAGGCGGCGGGACGGTACGTGGCTGGAAACCCGCGAGGCTGTGCTATACCCGGGCAGGTGCGCTTGCGCGCACCTCCACGCACCGCCCCGCCATAACGCGCAGACGGAATGCCAGCCGGCGCCGCACAAGGCGACGCCGGCTGGCAAGCGTTAACAGCACATCCTCAACGGGGTTTCCAGGCCCCGGCCACCCTTTTTCGGTGGCAACCCATCATGCGCACAACCGGCTTGCCATCAGCAAGCGCTGCGGTGCACAGACGGAGACATTCATGCAGCGGGCGGCATTGTCGCATACCGGCCATTCCCCGTGTTCCGGGCCTTGGCGTGGACTACCGGTCCCGACGCGACAGTCTTGTCTTCTCTGGCCTCCCAGCTTCAGCCACAGCCGCCGCAACCATCACCGCGTCTATGGCGACAACGGGATGCGCCCCTGCCCGGCTGGTCGTCGTGTGTCCTTTGCGCTACCGTCCGGCTTGGCAGCGCAGGAGATCATCGCGTGGGCGAGCAGGTGCAGGCAGGATATCGTTCAACCGGCCGCTGGCTGGCATGGCTGCTGCTGGGCGTGCTCGCCGTCGCCTGCCCGGCTGTTCATGCCTGCAGTGCTGGCCCGGCGAAATGGATGTCCGCCGCGCCAGGCTACTACGACTCGTACGCCGAGAACGACATTGTGGTCGGCTGGACCCGTGCGGTGGTGAACTACTACGTGGACTGCGACCCAACAGCCAGTGCCCGCGTTTACGTGCGTGCACAGGGCAAGATGGTGGGCTTCACCGATGGCCGAGCCATCTTCAGCACCGATCACGACGGCATCGGCGTGCAGGTCGAGTTCCGTTACATCCGGGCCGTTTCCGGATCGGGTGAGCCGGAGTATTCCGAGTGGCAGGCCGTAGGTTCTGCCGGCACGGTCGTCACCGCCTACGCGAACTACGTCAAGGGTGACCCCACCGCCTCGTTGCCCATCGAAGTGGACTACCGCTTCGTGGCACTGCGGGACTTCGCCGGCGAAGACATCCTGATGGGCGACCTGGAACCGTTGGCCGTCCGTGACATGAGCTATGGGCTATCGCTACAGCAGTTGTCGGTGGAGGGCGTGCGGCGGCGCCCGCGCGAGCATGCCAGCTGCGTGTTCAGTTCTGCGCCCCCGTCCACGCTCACCGTTCCCAGCGCGCATCTGGGCATGCTGCGCGAACTGGGCGACGTGGGGCCTCCGGCGAATTTCTCGTTCGCCTGGCGCTGCCGCGCAGGCAACCAGGGCCACAGTGGGCGGGGCGACTTCCGCTTCCTGTCGGCTGCCGCCGTCAGCGGCGTGCCCGGGCACCTGACCGCCAGCGGTACCGCACGCGGTGTCGATATGCTGGTCACCCTGCAGCGTGCGGACGGCAGCCAGGACCCCATCCTCTTTGACCGCTGGTATGCCAATATCCTGGCGCCCGGCGCCGGCGGGTTGCCCAGCGCCGGCAGCCAGAGCATGCAGGTGCGCTTCATCCGCAATGCCGACGCATTGCGGGCCGGCAGTGCCAGCAGCACCCTCACCATCCAGGTCGTACCGTTCTGAGTGTCCGACGGCTGCGCCGCAACACGTCAGCTGCCGCCGGCAGGCAGGTCCTTGGTTGCCACGTGTTCCAGCCCTTCGTCGTCGATCCAACGGTACTCAAGCCGGTTGCCCACCGGAGTTGCCCCCGAATGAAGCGAACTTTCCCATTCCGCGAACGGGGCGATGGTGGACGTATCGGGCGTCACCGCCACCGCTGCGCCGCCCAGCTGCACACCCGCCAGGCTGACGTGATACGGGCCGGAATTGCGCGCACGCAGGGTTATCGCTCCGGCAGCGGAATGTTCCACCTGCCAGTGCAGGCCATCGGCCGCATCGCGTGGGCTGCCGGGCAAACCTTGGGGACGATGGAACAGTTTCAGCTTCCAGTGCACGGCCACGTCCAGCGGTTGGGTGGTGCCATCCGCCTTGCTGCCCATCACATCCAGCACGTTCAGCCAGAACATCGATTCGCGATCGGTCGGCAGCGCACGCGTGTCGGCGGGGCGTATGGTGATGTCGCGCCGCTTGCCAGCCTCCAGCTTGAACACGGGTGGCGTGACGACGAACGGTTGGCGCTGCTCTTCCAGCGGAACGTCGCCTGGACTCTCGCCTACCCAGGTCTGGACCAGCGAGGGCCGATCCCCCTGGTTGCGCAGGCGGATGGAGGGCGCGTCAGCGCCTGTCACATGCACCACCCGCGTGGCGTCCACCCGCAGGTCGGCCGCCGCCGGCGGCGCTGTGCCAGCGGCAAGCACAAGCAACAGCAGTTTCTGGGCCAAGCGGTTCAATATTTGAGTACCTCGATCGTCAACGTCCCCTGCACATCGCCGGGGACCAACGTGGCTTCGCCATTGCGGACAAATCGTACCTGAAGATCACGCCGGCCCGTGTAGGGCAGTGGCTTTCCCTTGCTGTACCAGACTTCATGCTCGATCGGCTTTTCTTCCTTGGTACCAGGGTCGGTCATGCTGACCAGCAGATCCGCCCCCTTGGCCGTCCCGGTACTCTGGATATGCCCCGTTTTGCCGGATGATGCCTTCGTATACTTGAACCTGAAATCGCCACCACCGGCATAGTCCCCATCATTCCCATCAACGCAATACCAGCCAAATGAGAATTCTGAAGCACGCCCGGTGTCGCCCTCGCGCGCGAGGGTGCCTGGCGCCGTGGTCGGTACCGTCACGGTGCTCGGCGGCGTACTCGAGAAATTGCAATAGGAATACAGGCGGCGCGTCACCCCGAATCCCTCCACATCGGGTTCGGGCAGCGAAAGTCCGGAGTGGGAACGGCTGTTGGCCATTGCCAGAGCTTGACCATTCACAGTTCCGTTGCCCGTAAAATCATTGATTGCAACGTAGCGAAAATCGTACTGCACCGGGAAATGCCAGGTCCCGTCTGCCGCGTTGGGGATGGCTACGCCGGCTGCCACGCCTCCCATATCATCCAGTCGCTTCCAGTCGGACATTCCCCCGGAAACTGTCGGATGACGATATTCGATCTGCAGGCCGATATCCCGATCAGACGTACTGAATGTGGGTACACCTTCGACCTCACCGTAGTAGGGCGCCCTCGAGAGGAGGGTAATATCCACCCGCTCTGACGGATCACAGTTCACCTTGTAGTGGATTGTGTTTCCGGTAGAGCCTTTGACCTCGTCACCGGCCTTGAACCCATCATCGAAGTACACATTACTCATCGGCACCCAGGTGTCGTCGCCCGCGCTGCACCCTGCCCTGGCTTCGCCGGCCGCCAGGGCACCGCCAGCCAGGATCATCGCCAGCAGTAGGCGCGCGTGGCTTCCCGGTTTCGTCGTCATGTTCATTGTTCACCTCTGTCTTGATCAGTTGGGGGCACCTACGCCCGTGCCCAAACCGGACTCGTCCGCCAGTCGGGTTTCACGCTGGCAGCTGCTCATGTGAATCGGCTCATCGCCGGCCGTGGTCAGGTCATAGGCAATCGTGCAGCTGTCCAGCGGACCACTGCCGGTATCAACCCGCAGCACGCCCTTGTCATTGATGCCGCGGACCCACAGACGGCTGCCCTGGCCCACGATGCCTACCGCCACGCCCTGCTCGTCGAAGACATCCAGGCCGAACGGCAAGGCCTTGCCATGGCTGTCCCGGGCTTCGATCAACGCACTGCGGCCAACCGCCGTCGGAATCATCATCTTCACTACCGCGCCAGCGGTCGGAACCGCCGACACCGAGCCGGCTTTCAGTTCCACGTCCATCGACAGTCCCTTTGAATCCACCGAGACCTCGTTCTGGCGGTACGCGCTCAGGTAGGGAACCACCGCATAGCCGTTCTTGTCGGTGCGGATACCCTGGCGGTTGCCCACCATCGCCTTCGCGGCCCCCGGCACATGCAGCAGGCCGACGGTATCGCCAGTTCGCTGCGAGAAGGTCGCACCGCCACCGTGGACCACCACACTGCCGGTGGCCGACAAGCCGAGCTGGTGCCCGCTGTCGCTGCTGTTCCACGACGCCCCCACGCTTGCCTTGGGACCCAGGTAGTTCACGCTGGCACCGAAGTCCCGCTGCTGGCTCGACTGGCCGTAAGACAGGTTGTAGGACCCCTGCTGGTCCGCACCGAACTGTCCGCTCAGATTGGCGTTGTACCCGGTGTCGCGGCCGATGCCATTGGCCGAAGCACTCAGGCGCGGCGCGGCAGGCGCACGCCCCAGCGGCACGTGTACGCTCAGGTTCGCGCTGTTGCTGGCCTTCTTCGGGCCACCCGACAGCGAGGATTCCAGCGAACGACGCGCACTGATGTTGAACGTCGCGCGCCCCAGTTGGCCGGCATAGCCCAGCGAAAAGTTGGTGCTGCGACGGTTGTCCGTCCAGTAGTCGATTGAACTGCCCTGCAGGTACAACGATCCCTTGGGCAGGCGATGGTTCACGGTCAGGTCGAGCCGGCTGCGCTGGCGCGAAAGGCCGGCGCCACTCTCACCGTCCGCCAGTGCGCGCTGCAGGCGCGCTGCGTCGGAAAAGTCCAGGTAGCCGTCCGTCGAGTACCGGTAGGCCGCCAGGGTAAAGCTGGTGGCCGCACTGAAACTGCGGCTGTAGGCCAGCCGATAGGATTGCCCCTGCATGCGCGTGCCGAAGCCGGCCACCTCGCCCGGCAGCCGTGTATCGGCGAAGGTGACGTCGCCGGAGAACGCACCCAGGCGGGTGTTCACCGCCGCCCCCAGCAGCAGCGCTGCATAGCCGTCGGCTACCAGCGCGCCGCCATAAGCGGTGACCGCGCTGCCGACGCCGCGGCGCACGGTCGCCTGCGCGAACATCGGCGCATCGGTCTGCTCGTTGCGCAGCTGGCCCACGGTCACGCTGCTGCGCTGCTGCCCCTGGCGCAGCAGCCCCGGCACGGCGGCATACGGCACCACAAACGACTCGACGCGGCCATCCGCCTCGGTCACTTCCACTTCCAGATCACCACCGCGCGAGGTGTTGCGCAGGTCGTCGATCTCGAAGGGGCCCGGTGCCACGGTGGTTTCGAACACTACGTGGCCCGCCTGGCGGATGGTCACGCGCGCGTTGGTCTGCGCCACGCCACGCACCACCGGGGCATAGTTGTTGGCCGTCTCCGGCAGCATGCGCGGGTCGGTCCGCAGGTTGGCCCCCAGGTAGCCGACCGAGTTGAACAGGTCGCCATCGGTGCTGGCCTCGCCCAGAGTCAACTGCGCGTTCCAGCGGCGGATTTCGCGCTGGGCATAGCTGGTGCCGGCCGAGTACATCGGCGCGTCACCGTTGACCTGCGAAAAGTAGCCGCTGTGGCGAAAGCGCCAGGCGCCCAGGTTCAGGCCGGCATCAAGGCTGCCACTGGTGCGGCTGGCGCTTTCCCCGCCAAACTGGGAGCGGGTGTGATTCACACTGTAATTCAGCAGGAAAGCGTTGATGCCGTTGTCCCACTGCGAAGGGTCCACCCAGCCGCTGGAACGCGAGGCCAGGAAGGCCTGCGGCATGCTGATCTCCAGAATCTGCTCGTCAGCATTCAGGCTCGCCTGGGCCGAGGGAATGAAGCGGCCCAGGTCCTCGCAGGTCGAGGCCGTCGGCAACGGCAACAGATCGGCCTGCTCGCCCTTGTCCCGCATCGCTTCCAGCTTCTTGATATCCAGTCCCAGCAGGTCGAACAACGGCGCTGGCAGGCACAGGCGCTCCTCGCCATCGGTCTCGCGCACCTCCACTTCCTGCTTGCCCACGCTGCGACCGTTCACCTGCACGTCCACGTTGTAGATGCCCGGCAGGTTGCCATCGCGCTCGAAGCGGCTGACATCGATATTGCCGTGCAGCAGGCTCGGGTTGAACGCCACCGTCGGCGCCGCCATCGCGGCTGCGGGCAGCAGCGCGACGAGCACGGCCGCGGCAAGGCGATGCTGGCGCAGCAGCGTTGTCGTCGGGAAGCGGTTCATGGCGAAGTCCTGGCGTTGGGCAAAGGGGAACCAGGGCCCCCGTGAAGGGAGCCTGGCGGCGAGCGGGTCTGGGGATTAGCGGGGCAAAATCAGGGCCGCTGCAGCGGCACGGTCAGCGTATGGAAACCACCCTGCTCGTTGCGGAACTGGTAGGTCACCTGGGTACCGAGCGCAGCCTGCTGGGCATGGCTGAGGCGGTAAGTGGCGGAGGAAAACGGTGCGACGCGGCTCGCGGCAATGCGCTCCTTGTCGCCGATGCCACCCAGATGCACGTAGTACGGCGTCGGGTTCTCCGCGTGCAACGTCCAGCCCTGTCCATCCCGGGCCAGCGACCAGCGCAACTGCTCGGCGGCCTTGAAGGCACCGGCCGCCGTCAGCCCCTCGGGGCGATAGGTCAGGCTGAAGCGTGAACGCACGATCAGGTTCAGTACGGCATCGGCGCCCTGCGTGGTGGCGGGCACATCCAGGAGATTGAAGAAGTACATCGTCTCGCGGTCGCTGGCGGCTGGCGCGCCTGCGGCCACAATACGCAGGACCTTTTCGGCGCCAGCGTTGACGCGCGCTACCGGCGGACGGATGACGAACGGCACCGCCGCTGCCGTCTCCGGCGTGCTGTCGGCATCACCGTCGTCGATCCACGCCTGGATCAGCGCGGGCGAACCGCCCTGATTGGAGAGGCGGACGGTCAACTCCTGCTCCTTTGCAGAGAAGTGGAAATGCGTTGCGTTGGGCACGACCGCCGCATGCGCGGGTGCACAGATTGCCGCAAGCGCCGCCAGCACGGGCGCCATCAATCGGGTGCGGGAATGGCTCAACATGGTTCGTACTCCAAAGAGGGCCGGCAGGCCCTTCAACCCGTCAAGGTGCTGAAGGGCCCGCTCACGCGTTCAATAAGTGACGTTGATCAGCAGATCGCCGGAATAAGTGCCTGCCTCGACGGTGCCCACGCCGGCCCGGTCCAAGCGGGCCTGCAGCGGAATGGTGACGACTCCCTCGGCGGCCAGCGTGTGATTGATCACGTCAGTCGACAGATCCAATTCGGAGCCATCTTTCACAATCGTCAGCGCCACGTTCTTTGCCGCACCGGTGGTGGCGCTGTTGCTCAGCATGCCGTCGGTCAGCGCGCTGTCCTTGAAGGCCAGCGTGTAAGTATTGGCCGGGCACTTTCCCGCATCGGTGCCCATCTTGAGGTCGAAGTCGACGTTACGGCTGGCGCCACTGGTGATCTGATCCGGGGTGATCGTCGGCATGGCGACGCTGGTACCACCGGCGCCAACGCTGATGGCGCACGGCAACGCCTTGATGTCGCCCTTGAAGTTGATGGTGGCATCGGCCGCCGAAGCCGAGGCAACCGCGCCCAGCGAAAGGGCGGCGGACAGTGCAAGTGCAAGCTTGTTCATGATGATGAATTTCCTGTGTTTGGTATTGGGTTTGTGTGTTCAAGCCGCACTGTGCTGGGGCTTGAGCGAAGGGCATCTGCCTTCGAGAAGAGATGCTAGAAGCGACAGGGATTGGCAGGCATAGGACAAGTACCAAAGCGAAGCCCGGACTTGGGCGAAGCGAGGGCCGTTCAGGCTGAAAGCGCCGGGCGATAAGGGCTCATCGGCATACCGCGCACCCGACAGGCAGCGTAGGACTCGCTCCAGAAAGGAACGCCCAGCCCGGCCAATCACGCAGTTGGAGGCTCTTCAACGCCACATGGAATGCGTCCTTCCGATAGCGATCCCGGAAACAAAAACACCGCCCGGTGGGCGGTGTTGAGGTCAGAAGACGCGTTGGGTGCCGCGATGCCGGCACTCAGAGCAAACGCTGCTCCGCGTGCAACACGCCGTCGTCGTCCACCCATTCGTAGCGAACCTCGGTCAGCGGGCCGGCAAACCCTTCGGGTAATGCCAGCGTGCGGGCTTCGCCGGGCGCCAGATAGAAGGCATCCACGCTGCGCTCGCCGGATGCGGAGAGCAGCGTCATGCTGGCGAGGTTGAAGTAGTGGCGCCCCGTGTTGCGCAGCGCCAGGCCGCCCACGCCTGCTGCCATGCCCACCTGGCCGTCGGGGTTCAGTGGCGTCCCGAGCCCCTGCGGGCGGTACAGCAGCTTCATGCGGAAGCGGATAGCCACCTGCACCACATTGTCATCCGCCTTGGCCTCGCGTGCGGGCACATCCACCACGTTCACCCAGTAGAGCTGCTCCTGTTCGCTCGCCGGAAGCTGCGCGGCGATGCCCCTTATCCGCAATGCATGCGATGCCCCGGGATCCAATCGCAGCAGGGGACGGTCAAGAACGAAGGGCGCCTTCGATGCTTCCGGGGTCTGCTGAAGACTGCCGTACTCCCTTGAAGGCGGTCACCGGCACGCCCCCCCCCCATGTTGATCTCCCGCGTGCGCATGGGCAGCAGGGACGATTCTTGACCTTCAGGGTCGTTGCGCCCACCAAGAGCTTTTGCTGCAATAACCCCGCGCGCCCTTCGTCAGGCGCGACTCGAACACCATCTCCCGATTGATGGTGCTGCTGCCGCAGGCAATGCTGCCGGTGCGCATGTAATTGATCATCAATCGCGCCCCACCGGCCCGATGCCGCTGTCACCTGCGTGCAGGACGACTTCATCGTAGTCCATCGCGGACCGGCGGGCGCGGCGACCGCCCTTATACTCAGCCAGAAGCGCCATGCCGCGACCCACCACGCCGGTCTCGTACACGACATACGATGCACCACCTTCATGGTAACGCTCGCGGATGAACCCGCCGTGCGTCTCCTTGCGGAAGTCGATAGGCGCGCTAGAATCGCAGCGGAACTGGGCGGACGCACATACGTATTGGCACGCCCACCCAACACAAGCCATAATTTTTGACGGACCGTGCGCTCGATCCAGGCGGGAAGCCGACTCAGGGTAACAGGTGGCGCGCTGGGTGTAGGCGGCCCTCGTCGTCGATCCATGTGAACTCCAGGATGGCGCCCGATGCATCAACGTCATCGGGCAGCACAATGGAGGACGTCGAATGCGGCAGGACGTGTGGATTATCCAGTGCGCTCCTGTTTCTACCTGACACGATATCCACGCTGCCCAGGTTGAGGACGTAGGCCGATGCGTTGCGAGCTACCAGGACGCGCGCGCCATCCACGCGGTCGACGCTCCATGTCACACTTACCGCCTGATTCACCGGCCGGCTTGACAACCCCGCCGGGCGAAACAGCAGCTTGTAGCGACTGCGCACACTCAGTTCGAGCTGGCCTTGATCAGCGTGGTGTTGTTTGGGGGCAAGTGCGAGAACGTTGAGCCAGTAGAGGTGTTCCACCTCATCACTCGGCGCCTGTGCCGCCAGCTGCTGTACCCGGATGTACTTGGACTGTCCAGGTTCAAGCCTCACCATGGGCGGTGCCAGGACGAATGGAGCGGTGGAGGCTTCTGGAGACTGGTCCGGGTCGCCATCGGAAATCCAGGACTGAACAAGCACTGGAAATCCGCCCAGATTGTGGATCGGGACCGAAACACTCTTCTGCGCAGCGGGAAACACCACACGCGTGGTTGGAATTGCCACTTGCCCCCACGCTGATCCCACCTGCAGCAGCGCAAGGCAAACCGACGCCCCTGCTGCAAACAAGCGTCGACGCAAGCGTGGACGCCCCGACGCGCGCGCAGCCCCCCCTCTCACCTCCAATGAAGCGTCCTGGCTGCTCATGGGTAATCGATCCGGAAGCGCACCGTTGCGCTTGCATCGCCCGGCTCAATGTCCGCCGCATCGGCCGCTGTGCGAATGAAGCGCGCACCAAATGTTTCGCTACGCGCTCCGTCCGCGCCACTGGAACCGAATGGATAGCTGCGTCCCAGAATGATGTTGTCCCCACCCGGCTGCAGCAACTGTACACCCACGCCCTTCGCCGTTCCCTGCACATCCACGACCCCGCGACCCGAATCGACTTCAGCCGTCGCTCCCGTGGCTTCCACATAATAGTTGACCCGACCCGCGCCCACCTCACAGTTCAGGTCAACTGTGAACCGACGCGTCGGTCCGAATGACCACCGATTGGGAAACGCAGCAAGCGCGACAAATCCAAGGGGTACCGTCTTGGGCATGACATGGCACAGCGGCCGGTGCTGAACCTCGATCGTGACATCTCCCAGGTATTGGCTCTGTGACCATCGATATGTCCTCTGATGATGCTCCATATCGAGCAGCTTTAGCTTCTCCAAGGCCACAGTCTGAACCGGCGCGTTGCCTGTTTTGATGAAGCGCACACGTATGTCCTGGATTACATCCAGACCCTCGCCCCATGGCGGAGATGCAACAATCCGCCGCAGTTCAACGCCCGCCCTGATTGGCCATGAAGTGGTCTCGTACAGGATTGACGGACGAACGCTGATGGCAACTCCGATGCCAGTGACTCCGGTTGCAAATACGCTGTATGTGCTGCCACCTTCAACAAAGGTGCCGACTTCCGGCGAGCTCGCATTGAATGCATTCACCTGGGATAAGGACCCTCCGTAGCCGCAAACTGTCGTGGTCACCTGATTGGATGACAGCCATGGGCTTAGTGCCTCGCCGACGTCGACCGCGTTCGCTACAAGTGTGATTCTGCTGCCGATTGAAAACGAGTAGTCGCCACTGTAATCATTGCAGGCTGCGTTGGCCGCACCAGAGAGCACCAGCATGCACGGGAAAGCCAGCGCGGCCAGGGAATATCGACGGGATAGCCAGTTCGTTAGCATCTCTACAGTTCCTGTGTGCTGTCGTGAGAAGTTCGCGTGCCTCGTTCAACAAGGAGTTCCGGGGTATTCTGGATGCACGGTTCGATCAGCATTTCACCCGTCTGCGCCACGCCGAGGTCGTATGCGATGCGGCATTGGGTGGCTTGGTCCGGCCCCACCATGATGAAGAGCTCGCCTTTCTGGTCCAGACCACGCACCCAGAGCCGGCTGCCCTGCCCGACCACGCCTACCACGTCACCGTGCTCATTGAGCACATCAGTGCCAAACGGCAGCGCAGTGCCATCGGGCAGCCGCGCTTCGATCAGTGCATTGCGGCCCACGGCCGTCGGCAACACCATCTTCACCACTGCGCCCGCGTTCGGGATGGCAGACACGGCGCCAGCACTCAGCTCGACATCCAGCGACAGCTCGCTGGGGTCCACCCGCACCTCGTTCCGCCGGAATGGACTCATGTAGGGAATGACCGCATAACCGCGCGAATCGGTCTTCACGCCTGTCGCATTGTCAACCTTCGCGCCGGCGGCGCCAGGCACATGCAGCAGGCCAACGGTTTCACCCAACCGTTGCCCCAAGGTGAGCCCGCCGCTGTGTATGACAAGGCCGCCACTGGCGCCCAGCGACAACCGGCTGCTCTGGGCAGAACGATTGTAGGATCCGTTCAGATAGGCCACGGGCAGCTGGTAGTTGGCACTGGCCCCATAGCTGGTGCGGTCACCATCACGGCTGAGCGAGGCGTTGTAGTTGCCCCGCCAACCATCACCAATGGACCCAGCAATACCCATACCCAGGGCGCTGCGGCCAGCGCTATCGCGGCTTGCGTTCACATCCAGGCGCGGCGCACTCGATGGCACCCCCAACGGCACACTCACACTGACATACACACTGTTGGTGGTTTTCGCCGCGCCACCGGAGAACAAGGAGGTCTCCAATGTACGCCGCGCGCTGATCGAATAGCTCGCGCGGCCGATACGGCTGCCATAGGCAAATGAGAAGCTGGTCTGGCGGCGGTTCTGGTCCCAGTAGTCACTGGTGCTGCCGGTGAACGTCAACTGCCCCCTGCCTTCCTGCAGGCGCTGATTGACCGTCAGGTCCAGCCGACTGCGTTGACGCCCCACGATGTCATAGCCCGATGCCTGGTCCAATTTGCCACGAAGGCGCATGGTGTCGGCCAGGGTCAGGAAGTCGCTGGTGGAGTAGCGGTAGGCCGCCATGGTGACGTTGGTATTGTCGTCAAACAACGCCTTGTTGTACGCCAATCGATAGGACTGGCCGCGGCGCCGCTCGACGCCGCCGACGACACTGGGAATACGCGCATCGCTGAAGGTGATGTCGCCAGAGAACGCACCGACGGGCGTCGACCACGCGCCACCCAGCACCATGCCCCGGTAGCCCGATGCTGCGGTAGCAGCGCCGTAGCCGGTGAACTGATTGCTCAATCCCTTGCGCAGCGTCGCCTCGATGAAGCGAGGCTTCTGCACGAACTGATCGTCACGCAGTTCGCCGGCCGTGATGCTGTAGCGCTGCTGGCCAGGACGCAGCAGCTGCGGCATGGCGGTGAACGGCACGACAAAGCGCTCGACACGACCGTCGGCCTCGGTGACTTCCACCTCGATGTCGCCACTGGCGCCGTAGATCTGCAGATCGTCAATCTCGAACGGGCCTGGCGCGACGCTGGTCTCGTGAATCACAAACCCACGCTGCCGAATGGTCACTCGTGCATTGGTCTGTGCCACGCCACGCACCACCGGCGCGAAGTTGTTGGCACCATCCGGCAGCATCCGCGCATCAGTGGTGATGTTCACACCACGGTAGTTCACGCCCTGCAGCATATCGCCGCTGGTTGAAGACTCGCCTACGGTCAACTGCGCCCCCAGCGAAGGCAGGTTGCGCTGCAGATAGCTGCGGCCGGCGGTGTAGTCGGTGCCGGCGGCGCCGGCGTGCCTCAGATAGCCACTGTGGCGCAGGCGCCATTCACCCACGTTCAAGCCGGCGTCGACGGTCATGCCGGTATGGTTGGACTGCCGATCGCCATAGCGCTGCCGTTCGTGGCTGATGCTGTATCCAAGAGTGGCGGCATTAATCCCGCTTTCCCACAGTGCGGGGTCAACCCACCCACGCGGTGTGCGCAGCAGGTAGATCTGGGGGACCGAAATATCTAGACGCTGCTCGCCTGAATCGAACGCCTCAGACGCACCAGGCACATAGTCCGACAGTGGCCGGCAGGCCTCCTCGGTCGGTAGCGGCAAAGGTCTGGAAGCGCCTTCTTCGGATTCATTGCGCGCTGCGGCCAAGCGCGCCTCGTTCAGGCTGAGCATCTCAAATATCGCCGGGGACAGACAGATGCGCACGCCATCGTCTTCCGCAAGCCGTGCCGTCAGATCCATTCGCCCAAGCAGTTCGCCATTGAGCAGGATGTCGGCGTTGTACGTACCCGGCAGCAGGCTGCCACGCTCGAAGCGCTCCAGATCAATGCCGCTCGCATTGCCGAACAGCATGTCCGCATTGAACTCAACCTTCGGGGCGGCCAGCACAGGCATCGGCAACAGCGCCGCCACGACAGCGGCGACCAACGGTCGGCGCCGCATGAGATTTTGCCGATGATGACGCTTCATGTCGGACTTCCTTGGGCGAGAGGACACCTGTCCCGTCCCTCGCCGGACAGGCGCCACTCAAAAGTATGGGAATAGGAGTTGACGGATCAGGGGGCGCGCAGCGGAGCGGTGTGCTCGATCAGCGCTCCATGCTCGCTGGCGAACCTGAATTTCACGCTGCCGGAGGATGCGCCGGGATGGCGCGGCAAGGCGAAGTACTGCGTGGTCAACGGAGCCATCATGGCGATGCCCTGTGCTTCCACGCTGTCCTTGCCATTGATGACTTCGGCACGAATCAGGCTGACGTGGTAGGCACTGGGGTTGCGTACCTGCAAGGCCCAGCCGCCTTCGTGCGGCACAACCGCCCATTCCAACTTCTCGACGGTGCCGCCTACCGGTTGCTTGGCCAGCGATTGCGGGCGGTAGAAGAGCTTGATTCGGTTCCGCACTGAAATCTGCAGCTGTGCAGAGCCCGGCCCACGCTTCTCGGCAGCCGGAACGTCGAGGATGTTGAGCCAGAACACGGACTCGCGATCCTGCGGCAGCTCACCGCCGATCTTGCGCAGCCGCAGCACCTGGCTCTTTCCGGAGTCCACACGCAGCAATGGAGGCAATGCGACGAACGGGGCACGCGTGGTGCTGGGGTCGGCCTTCACACCGACCTCATCCACCCAGACCTGTACCAGGCTCGGGACCTGACCGGCATTCTGAATCCGAACGGACGCTTCTTTCATATCGGCCGTGTAGATGACACGCGTCCCTTCCACTACCACGTTGGCCTGAGCCAGCAGCGAAGCGGCAAGCAGCGGCACGACTGCAGCGCAGCGAACGGCATTGCGGAAGAATGTGGTCATATCACTATCTCCTGGACCCGGTTGGCAGGGTCGTGGGATTTCAAGCCCACGGCCCTGCCCCAACCCTTCTGCGAATCAGATCAGTAGTTCTCGACGTCGAACATCAGCTGCGAGGTGAAGCTACCTGCGGTGGTGGTACCTGCTGCACCGGTTCTCTGATAGCGGGTGGCGAACTCGTAATCGAATGCAGCCGAATCCTTGCTCGCGGTCAGCTCGGCAGTCTGCAGATTGAGGTCCGTTTCGACGCCGGATACGATTCGCGACAGCTTCAGCGAGACGTTGGACGCCGGGTCGTCCGCGGTAGCGGTGTGCTGATTCGCAAGGTGACCACTTGCGTTGACGGTGCTCTTGTAGACGTAGAGCTTTGCCGTGTCCTTGTCGCAGGCCGCGCCAGTAGCGGTGTCAGCCGACAGCCTGATCCTGAAGGTGCGCCGGCCCGCATCGGGACCATCGGCAGCGCCCGTACTGATGTCCGGCAGCGCAATGGTGGCCGACGAGCCGCCGTCGCCGATTTCCACCTTGCAGGTAGCAGCGACGACTTTGCCATTGAAGGTAATGGTGCCATCAGCCGCCGAGGCCGAGGCGGCAGCGCCCAGCGAGAGCGCGGCGGTCAGAGCAATTGCAAGCTTGTTCACGATGTTGAGTTTCCTGATGGGTTTTGGTTGTTTGCCTTCAAGCCGCGTTGCGCCCGGCCTGAGCGAAGGGCATTCCCTTCGAGGGGAAATGCTAGAGACGTCGCGACTGGCAAGGCATAGGACCACGACGAGAAGTGCTGACTGGCCGTGCCGCGACGAAATCGGTTCAGAACGCGTAGCGCAGGCCCAGCGTCACCTCGCGCGACACCAGGTCCAGCTGCATCTTTTCGTCCTGCAGGCCGCGCGCATTGCCGAAGGTGTTCCAGCCACTTTCGGTGCTGCCCAGGTCCGCATAGCGATAGCCCAGGTCCACAGTGAGTGCATCGCTGGCGGCAAACGAAACACCTGCACCCAGCGACCAGGCCAGGCCGGTGCGGGTGGCCTTGGCGTACTGGCGGCCTTCGTTGCCCTGCCAGCCGCCGGACTCGATCCGCGACAGGCCCAGGCCGGCACTGCCGTACGCCGACCAGGCCTCGTTGAAGGTGACATCGCGGTAGGCGTTGAGCATCAGCCGCTGCGAACGCACCTCATGGTGGTTGAAGCTGGTGGCAAAGATGCTGGAGCCGCTGGTGTAAGTGTCGTTGCGGCGGGCCATGTACTCGCCCTCGGTGCGCCAGCCATTGCCATAGGCACGGCCGAAGGCCAGCGAACCGGTGGTGAAGCTCTGCTTCTGGTCGCCGGCAACGAACTGGCCGATGCCCGGGCGGGCGCTGGCGTCCATGCTGCGGGCCTGGTGGTGGGCGTCGATGACGCGGACGGAAGCGTAGTAGCCGGCTTCGGTTTCAGCGGTGGCCACCGACGGCAGCGCACACGCAGTGATGGCGCACAGCGCCAACAGGGAAGGCTTCATGGAAAAACTCTCTCGGCAAGCGGAGGGAAGACGGCGCGGGTCCAAGGAACCCAGCGCCGTGTGCGCAGATCAGTAGACGCTGTAGCCCCAGCGGCCTTCGCTGGCGTTATAGCGGTACGTCGCCTTGTTGATCGGGTGGCCGTTGACGCTGTAGTAGCGCGAGTTGGACAGATCGGTGATCTGGATGATGTCGCCATCCACGGCCTCGACCGGCAGCGTCATGTTGCGCGGGGTGGTCACGTCTTCGGCCGGGCCGGAGAGCACGATATCGGTCCAGCGCTGCTGCATCTTCGGCAGCTGCGCGGTGGTCGGCTGGAAATGGGCGCGGCCACGACGCGCGTGCCACTGGCCATCAGCGCCATCGAAGACAAAACCACAGCTCTGGGCTACACCGCAGGTCTGCACGCCACCAGCCACTTCCGGGCCTTGGATGGTCACGTCATTCTGGGTGTAGTTCACCAGGCCCAGCACGGCACGCGCCGGCGCCTGCGGCGGCAGGCTTACGCTCGACACGGTGCGGGTGACGTGCAGGTCGATGAACGTCTTCTCGGTAGCCGGTGCCTGGGCATGCGGACCGTCCCTCAATACAATGCGGTCGTCATCCAGGCCGCGTCCGACATACCAACGCCCAAGGCTGTCACTCTTCGCCAACACGAGGTTGCTCAGGCGCTGCACCGGGATGTACACCAGATCGGCCGCGCTGGTGCCTGCGGCGTCCAGCATTGCGACGCGGCGTCCTGCCATGGACGTCAGCGCAACCTGGTCACCATCGCGCGGGTTGGCTGGCAGCTTCAGCTCTGCGGCAAAGTCGCTGTCGGAAATTTCGAAGAACAGCTTGCTGTAGCCCGACGGCATGGCGCCGCTGTCGCCGTTGGACTTCGGGGTCAGGTGGGCTTCGGCGGCGCTGGCGGCCAGCGGGGCCAGGCACAGCAGGGTGGCGGCACACAGGAGCTTGCGTGAAATCATGGTCTCTCGCGGTTTCAGTTGAGGGAAACCACGCCACTGCCCAAGCCTGCGGCAGTAGCGTGGTGCCCCAACGATGCCTGCGAGGCGCCATGACATCTGTCTGACGTGTACGATTTTCACGTCGATTTCACATGGTGCAAGGAAGGGCTGGAACCTCACCGGGTGCTGCCTGTCTGGCGTGTACGAGAGCGACCTGCGCCGCTGGGCCGAAATCCGTTGGCAGTGACCAGGCCGAAGTGCATGCGGCTAGCGGGTGCCAGTACGCACCTGGGCTGCGGGCGTGTCCTCATGGCAGCCACAGGGTTCGATCACCACGTCCGGCCATGTGCTGCGCAGCTGCCTGCGCTGTGCGGGCGAGGCATACAGATACACATTCAGAAGATCCAGGAATCGCTTCTGCCCTTGCGGCGACAAGCGGGAGAAGCTGGACATCAATGCGGCGATGCGAACATCGAGCAGACGCGACACGGCGGCTCCGGAATGAGAGTGAGGGGTCCCCATCACCCTATCCAGCGCAGCGGCCAGTTCTATCGGACGACGTCTGATTTGCACGGCGTCAGTCATCTTCTTTGCTGCCGGTTCCGCGGGCCAGCCGTGCACCCTGTGATGCAGAAACCATGCCTTCGCTCACGGCGTACTCGAAGATGTCTGCCGTGCGATCAAGCTTCAACTTGACCATGGCCGAGTGCTTCTGCGTGCTGATGGTCTGGCGGCTGCGCTGCAGCTGTGCGGCGATTTCCTTCTGCGACTTGCCTTCGGCGATCAACCGCACCACTTCGGCCTCGCGCTTGGTCAGCACCGCCGGCGGCGCATCATCATCGCCCAGCTGGTGGCGCACGTCGCGAGAGAGGTAGCGCACACCCTGCTTGGCGCAGCGGATCGCCTCGGCCAATTCGTCGATGGGGTCGGTCTTGGCCACGATGCAGTTCACCCCTGCCCTGCGTATGCTGCTCAGGACCTGCCGGCCGCCGACGGCGGTAAGCACCACCAGCGGGACGGCGGCGAAGCGGCGGCGCAGGAAGCCGACCAGGGCGACGCCGTCGCCGTACTGGCCCCCGGGCATCGAGAAGTCGGTGACCGCTACATCCACGGGAAAGCGGTCCATCACCTCGACCAATGCCGTAGAATCCTCTACGCTCGCTACAACCTTGATGTCGGCTACCCTGTCCAATGCTTCGCGTACGCCAGCAAGGATGACAGGATGGTCATCGGCAATAACGATGCGGATACTCATGGTGCGTTCTCCTTGAAGCGGTTCGTGTTTCCTGCTGCGCTGCCAGCCATCCCGTTTACGACCGGACAGTTCCCCTCATGATCCAGCTCGCCATCCGTGTTGCGCTCGCCGACGATCATCCGGTCATACGACTGGGCGTGCAGAGCGCGCTGGACCAGGCGCCGGCCATCCACTGCATCGGTGCGGTGGAAGACTCCACGGCGCTGGTGGCACTGCTGGAACGGGAGAACTGCGATGTGGTGGTGACCGACTACGCGATGCCGGGCGGTGCGTATGGCGATGGCCTGGAGCTGCTGGCGTACCTGCAGCAGCATTTCGCACAGCTGCGCATTGTGGTGATGACCGGCCTGGACCAGCCCAGCCTGCTCAACCGGCTGGACGTGCTGGGCGTGTCCGGCATCCTCAGCAAGGGCGACGACCTGCATCACGTGCAGGCCGCGGTGATGGCCGTGTATGCCCACCGCCGCTACTTTTCGCCCAGCGTGGCCGAGCTGCTGCAGCGCAAGGAGGCCCGGCGCGTGACCGAACTGTCGCCGCGCGAGAAGGAAGTCGTCGCCCTGTTCGTCAATGGGCTGACCGTTGCCGAGATCGCTGCCCGGCTGGACCGCAGGAAGCAGACCGTCAGCACGCAGAAAATGAATGCCATGCGCAAGCTCAACGCCACCAATGACGCCGAACTGCACAAGTTTGCCGTTGACCTGGGCCTGAACCTGCTCGGCAGCTGAGGCAGTCTGGCGCGCTGCGGGGATCACGGGGCCGCCTCCAGCGTCTGCCGGTACTGGTCCAGGCGCACCTGCAACGCCTGCTGCAGGGCATCCAGTGCTTCGGCATCGACCGTCTCGCCGTCACGCAACGTACGTTCGATGACGCCGCACTGCTCGGCCAGCGTCTTCTCGCCCAGCATCTGCAGTGCGCCCTTGAAGGCATGCACGCGTTCCAGCAGGCGCTGCGCGTCGCCGTCTGCACGGGCCTGTGCAATCGCCTGCAGGTCCTTGTCGCCGGTTTCAACGAAGATGCGGCGGATCGCGGGCGACACGGTTGCTGTCGGCGGAGCCGCGTCCATGGCGGGCGTTGCATCCACACGCACCCGGGTCAGCCCGGCTTCCAGGCGGTCCAGGTTCAAGGGTTTCAGCAGCAGATCGTCGATGCCGGCCGCCAGGCAGCGCTCACGCTCGCTGGCCAGCGCGGTGGCGGTGATGGCCAGGATCGGAAGCGAGTGGCCACGGCTGCGCAGTTCACGCGCCAGCGCGTAGCCGTCCATCACCGGCATGTTGATGTCGGTCAGCACCGCCAGGTAAACGCCGTCCTGCCACAACGCCAAGGCCGCCTGGCCGTCCTCGGCGGCATCGACGGCAAAGCCCAGCTCCTCCAGCTGCTGCTGGATCAGTTCCCGGTTCACTGCATTGTCTTCCACCAGCAGCACCCGTCCACGTGCGTTCACCGCTGGCACCGGGTTCGCCTGTGGCGCAGGCGCGGCGCCTTCGTCGGCCCCGATCGCCGCCAACAGCGCATCGCTGGCATAGCAGGTGACTTCGGTATAGCCGCCGCGCAGTTCGGGATTCAACGGCCCCTGTGCGTAGGCCAGCACGGCATGGCGATGGGCGGCGGCCAGCTGCCGTTCCTCCTCGCGGTCCCACGGGCGGTGATCGCCGACGACCAGCAGCACATCGCCAGCGGCTTCGGCCTGCGGATGATCCAGCACGGTGACAGCCGCACCCCACTGCGCCAGCAGGCGCTCGAACTCGCCGCGCCATTCCGGTGACGACGACAGTACGGTGATGCGACGCCCACGCAGTGGCTGCGGCCGCGCCGTCGTCGCTGCCTGCGTGCGCACTGGCAGCCACAGGGTGAAACTGCTGCCCACCCCCACCGTGCTCTGCACCGACACCTGGCCGCCCATGGCGTGCGCCAACTGCTGGCACAGGGCCAGGCCCAGGCCACTTCCGCCGTAGCGGCGCGAGACGCTGGCGTCGGCCTGCTGGAAAGGCTGGAACAACTGCTCGGCCTGTTCGGCGGTCATGCCGATGCCGGAATCCACCACCTGCACCCGGAGCTGCGATGCGCTGCCGTCGACCAGCAGTTCCGCACGCAGCAGGATGCGGCCGGAGGCGGTGAACTTCACCGCGTTGCTGACCAGGTTGTTGAGTATCTGGCGCAGCCGGTGCACATCGCCGATGCAGTCCTGGCCGGCCGGTGCTTCAACCGCGAAGTGCAGGCGCACACCCTTGCGCAGCGCATCGGGTGCGTACAGCAGGGCCACGCTCTCGATCAGCGGCCGCAGCGGGAACGGGGCCAGCTCGACATCCAGCTGCCCGGCCTCGATCTTGGAGAAATCCAGCACGTCGCTGATGATCCGCATCAGCGCGTCTGCGGAGAACCGGATGCGGTCCAGGCGCTCGCGCTGGCTCGGCTGCAGCGGCGACCGGCCGAGCAGCTCCAGATGGCCCAGCACGCCGTTGAGCGGCGTGCGGATCTCGTGGCTCATGGTGGCCACGAAGGCCGACTTGGCCCGGGTGGCGGCTTCGGCGGACTGCCGCGCGGTCTCGGAGTCCTCTCGCGCGCGGCGCAGGTTTTCTTCCAGCTCGACCTGCGCGGTGACGTCGCGCAGTGCACACACCCACACCGCCTGATCGTGGTACCTGGCCAGCGCCAGGCTGATCTGCAGCTGGGTGGCATTGCCTTCTTCGGCCGACCAGTGCAGGTCCAATGATTCGTCACCCTGCACGCCCCGCCCGGCTTCGGCCAGGCGCGCGTACAACGGCGGCACTTCACCTTCCTCGGCATCCTCCTCCTCAACGGCCCGCACCAGTTGCCGCGCGGTTTCGTTCTCAAGCAGTGGGCGGCCATTGTCGCGGGCAAGCAGCGCCAGCCCAATCGGTGCAGTACCGATGATGGCGCGGCTGAGGGCCTCGCTTTCGTAGACACGCGACGCATCGGCCAGCGCCGGCGCAAACACCCGCCGGTCGATGCGGCGCAGCAACCACCACAGCAGGACGATGATCAACAGCGCGCTGATCCAGCGTACCAGCAGATAGTTGCCCTGCGCCTGCCAGATGTCGGACCAGTCATAGACGTGGCTGAGCGTCCAGTCCACGCCGGGCAGCGCGCAGGCCAGGATGAAACGGCCGTTCGCATAGTCGCGCACCGGCTTGGTGCCCAGCCCGCTGGCGACGGCAGCCAGTGCCAGCGCCTGCTCGTCAGCGGTGAGCCCACCACTGCTGAGCACCACGCGATGATCGCCGGTGGCCACCAGGTAGCGGCCCTCCTCGCGCGCTTCCAGGCGTGCACGGATGGTATCGATGGACTCGAACACGACCCGCCTGAAATACGGGGTGGTGCCTTCGGCCATGGTCACGGTTCCCACCAGGGATGCCTGGCCATTGAACGGATTCACGGCGAAATGTGAGCGCAGGCGTCCTTCACGCGACGCCGAGCGGATCGGGCCGGGGCGCGCTGCCAACCGCCGTACGTCGGGCTCGTCGCGCAGCAGCCGTGCGAAGGCCTGTTGCCGCGTCGCCACCCCAAGCGTCTGCAGCAGCTGCGCCTCATCACGCACGTTGGACACAGCCAGCAACCGTCCCTGTGGCTCGTAGGCGTAGACCATCACCGCGCCGGGAGCCTCCTGCGAGGTGATCGAATCGGCGGTGTAGGCGGAGTAGACCTCGATCATGCCCAGATAGGCACTGAGCTCATCCGCCGGCAGCGGGTTGTCGTGCAGCCCGAGCACCAGCCACGGCACCGCCGTGCGGCCTTCGGCCCGCACCAGGAGTTTCTGGTCCTGCGCCTGGAAGCGCTCGGCCAACGGTCCGCCGGCGTGCTGCAGGACCGCCCGCTGGTCGCGCCAGAGCACGTCGTTGCCGTTGACCACCGTGGCATACGCGCGGTCACGCTGGAACAGGAAGTAGTCCAGCGCGGCACGGGCTTCCATGAACGACTGGCGTTCGCGGCCATGGAACTCTTCCACGTCGGCGATGGAGCTGACGATGGCCGCCAGCAACACCAGCACGGTGATCAGGGCGCCGCCGCCGATGAGGAGGCGCTTGCGCAGGCGGCGCAGGTCGTCCAGGCGCGCTGCGGCAGCCGAGCTTCCTGCGGTGGGCGCGGTTCCGGAACCTGCCATGACATTGATCCTGACGTGGGTGCCCATGCAATTTATCCGATTGCGACATTCACTGGCGGTTCTGGCTCGCTTTGAACCAGAGCCTGATACAGCGATTCGCTGGCATAGCAGGACACCACCTGCCCCTCCCCTTGCCACTGCGGACGCAGCGGGCCTTCACGGCAGACCCGGACCCACGCACGGCCCGAGCGCTGCACGCCCTCCCACTCGCTTGGAGCAGGCTCAAACATCACCACCACCGCCCCTTCGGGAATATCCAGCCACGGCGCCGTCGCCAGCAGCTGCGGAGTGACGACCTGGGCTCCCCAACCGCGGATGCGCCGTTCAAGTTCCGCGCGCCACGGGCCGGCCGCAGCCAGCAGGCCCACCACCCGGCCCGCCAGGGGCACCGCCGCCGCCTGTGTGACCGAGGTCGCCAGCGGGGTTTCGAACACGAAACGGCTGCCGACCCCGGGGGTGCTTTCCACCCATATGCGGCCGCCCATGCGCTCGCAGAGCTGCTGGCACAGTGCCAACCCCAGGCCCGAACCACCAAACCGCGACAGGATGGTGGTGTCGGCCTGCACGAACGGCTTGAACAGCCGATCGCACTCGGCCTGGCTCAGGCCGATGCCGGAGTCGGTCGCCTCGAAGCGCAGCCACGCCAGCGCGTCCTCGCGACGGCAGGTTACGCCCAGCTGCACGCGCCCGGACGCAGTGAACTTCAACGCGTTGCTGGCCAGGTTGCGCAACACCCGCTCGATCGCCGCCATCGGCGCCACCGCGCCTTCCGGCACGTTGGCACCCACCACGCAATCGAGCTGCAGGCCCTTGGCATTGGCCATCGGTGCGAACAGCAGCGCCACCCGTTCAAGCATCGCCGCAGGCGAGAAGCGTTCGGGCGTCAGTGTCCACTGGCCGGACTCGATGCGCGACAGGTCCAGCACGTCGGTGATGATGTCCATGAGTGAATCGGCGGACTGGCGCAGGCGCAGCACCCGTTCCATCGACTCTGCGGGCAGGGGCGCGCGCGCCAGCAGTTCCAGGTGGCCGATGATACCGTGCAGCGGCGTGCGGATCTCATGGCTCATCGCCGCCACGAAATGCGATTTGGCGCGGCTGCACGATTCTGCGGCAGCGGTCAGTTCCTGCTCGGCCAGCAGGGCGCGCATGTCGTCGCTGATGTCTTCCACCATCAGCAGCACGCCTCCCGGCCACGCTTGCCCGCCGCAGTGGACGTGAGTACGGTGGAACAGTCGCTGCTGCGGATCGCTGGCCAGCGGCAGCTCGCCGCCGAGGATGACCGGGCCATCGGCCAGATCAGCCTGTTCGACCGCGGCGCGCAGCTGTGGAATCAAGCGGCCACCGCTGGCGCGGTCCATCCGCTGCAGGGGACTGTTGAGGTCCTGTACCTCACCACTGCGGGCATCCAGCAGGGCAACCCCGACTGGAACATAGTCCAGCAGCAGGCGCAGGCGCTGGTCGCGCGCGTAGATCGCCTTGACCTGGCGCAGCGCCGGCATGTACATGCGCTTGTGCAGCCACAGCAGGAAGATCCACAGCACGGCCAGCGCGGCGATCAGCGAGGCGACGCCCGACAGCAACATCGGCGCTATGCCGCGCAGGATGTCGCGCCAGCGGTAGGTTTCCACCAGCGTCCAGGGCGTGCCATTCACCGCCAGCGCCAGGGTGAAGCGCCCGTTGTGGAAGCGTGCGCGGGTGGCATTGCCGAGCAGAACCCAGTCGGCGTCGGCGCCGCTGACATCACGTGCATCCTCGTGGCTGGAGAGCACGCGCAGGCCGTCACGGTCCAGCAACATCAGGTGGCCCTGGCTGTTGCGGCGAAGCAGGTCCTGCAAGCGGGCCAAGGGCTCGTACGCGACGAACGTGGCAATGGGTGCATCTCCGGCGCTGGCCTGGAACACTGACACCAGCGAGGCTTGGCCGGTGATCGGATGGCGGCCGAAGGTGCGCTGCGGTGCGTCGCTGCGTGCCAGGCTCTCCAGCAGCGGCACCTGGTCATGCAGCGAGGCGGGGGCCAGCAGCTGCGCAGGAGCCCGCAGGTGCTCGAAGATCTCCTCGCGCGAGCGCATGCCCAGCGCGTCCGCCAGGCTGCGCTCGGTCAGGCCGTTGTCCAGCGACAGGTACTGTCCGCTGGGGTCGAAGAAGTACGAAGCCCCCACCGGCTCGCCTTCATCGGAGGTGCGGGTCAGGCGCTGGATCAACGAGAGGGCGGCACTCAGCTGCAGGTAACGCTTCAGCTCCTGCGGCTGCCACTGCAGTGTCTGCAGGCCCAGCGCCATCTGCGGCCGGCTGCTGTCGTCGGCCACCACCAGCAGCCGCTGGCCGCCCTGCAGATACGCCTGGTACATCGCATCGGAACTGGCCTGGCCCAATCGCGCGTCGTGGCCCCAGGCGTACTCGGCCATGTTGGCCAGGCGGGCGTAGCTGGCATCCTGCCGCGCCAGCTGGATCTGCAATGCATTGTGAGCACGCCGGAAATCGGCGATGCGCCGGGCTTCGTAGGCGTTCACCTGGACCACGATGAGGGTGATCAGCACGCTGATCGAAAGCAGGCTGAGTACCGCCCCGCACGCCAGCATCAGCCGCCGCGGGTAGCGTCGCAGTGCCTGCAGCTCGCCGCCATCAGCCGGACCCGCGCCAGCACGGGCGTGCAGGCGGTACGGGGACGCTGCGACGGTGGTAGGGGACGACGGCATGGCAGGAGGCGGCGTTGGAGGCTCGCAGACAGATCGGGGACGCTCAGCATGCAGTCGCGCCCCCCCTATCGATGTAGGACGATGTCCAAATTCGACGCTTGATGTGTCGTATTCCGCCCAAATCTTCACGCCCCTCACAATTCGTACTTGTCCGGTTTCTGCCCGTCCCACCCGCCGCGACCCTGTCCGTCCCGAACCCCAGGACACGGAGAGACCGCGATGTGGGCACGACGCATGGGCGAACGCTGGTGGCTGCTGCGGCTGCTCAGCCGGCATGCACTCGATCAGGCCAGCCTGCGCCTGGGCGGCTTCGCCGCGCGCCTGCTGTCACCGTCGCAACAACGGCGCGTCGCCTGTCGCATTTCTGCTGCGCTGGGGCCCAGCCTGCAGCCCCGTCGCTACCAGAGCGCCTGTAGCGCCCTGCAACGGCTCGGCCTGCCCGCCGGCACGGCGAGCAGGCTGGGCAGCATCGTGCTGGCGCACGCGTGGCTGCGACGAATGCGCCTGCGCCACCTGCGCACACTCCCCTTCCACGCGGTGAAGCGGCATGCGCGCCTGATCGCCTGGAAGGACCCTCAGGCACTTTGGGCGTCCGGCGCGGGCCGGCGCCGTGTCGTCTGCCTGCTGCCCACCGGTGATGTGGAGCTGGCCATCGCAGCAGTACTGGATCGACCCGGTGCGCCTGCGCACTATTTCATCCGCAGCCCGCACGCTCCAGGGTCGGCCGAGCATCGAATCCTGGCGGCACTGCAGGGCCAGGGCCATCGCCTGGACATCGGATCATCGTCCATGCCCGGCCAGGGCTGGCGGCAGCTGCGACGTGGCGCCACGATCATCGCGCTGCTGGATCCGCTGCTGATGGTACGTTCCGCGCTGCCGGGCCATCGTCACACCGCACCGTTGCGGCTTGCGCGACTGGCGCGTGTGCCGGTGCTGCTTGCCGGGCATCGCAACGATGACGACGGCGCCGGCACCCTGCACGTGCTGGGTGAGTTCCGGCTGGATGGGAGCGCTGCGCAGTCGGACGCGCTGTACAGCACAGTGCAGGCATTTCTCGCAGCATCACCACTGGACTGGATGGCGCCGGGGTAAACCCGAAGGCCGCAGCGGGCGCGTCCCGCTGCGGC
>NZ_JBHHMJ010000252.1:0-529 GCF_042136455.1 Stenotrophomonas sp. 3diitr2024 | reverse complement strand
AACGGCAGCACAGGAGAGCTTGCTCTCTGGGTGGCGAGTGGCGGACGGGTGAGGAATACATCGGAATCTACTCTGTCGTGGGGGATAACGTAGGGAAACTTACGCTAATACCGCATACGACCTACGGGTGAAAGCAGGGGATCTTCGGACCTTGCGCGATTGAATGAGCCGATGTCGGATTAGCTAGTTGGCGGGGTAAAGGCCCACCAAGGCGACGATCCGTAGCTGGTCTGAGAGGATGATCAGCCACACTGGAACTGAGACACGGTCCAGACTCCTACGGGAGGCAGCAGTGGGGAATATTGGACAATGGGCGCAAGCCAGTGAAGCCGTCATGCGGGGATGCCGAGTCAACCACATCTCCATTCGGGAGCGGGCGGCCCGTGCGTCCTTGGCTTGTCGTGAATCCTGGCGAGGGAACGATGGAAGCCCGAAGGGGGCGAGACGCCAGGACCGCAGGGCAGGGTGGCTCGATGCGCAGCACGACAGCGCGCCCGGCCGCCTTCTTGGCCGGGGACGTCCAGACTTA
>NZ_JBHHMJ010000247.1:0-6801 GCF_042136455.1 Stenotrophomonas sp. 3diitr2024 | reverse complement strand
AGATCGGTGCAGTGGGCAAGGCCCAGCTGGCCGGCCTGCTGGACAAGGCCCTGGCCTGATCCTGCCGGCGGGCGCACCACGCCCATGATGAATGCTGTTCCCGGCGACCCTTGCATGGCGCCGCAGGCCGATGATAGTGTCGGCATATCCGGCCGCGTTCGCGTGCCGCACCCTCTGGACGCAGTTTCTTCCAGACCCATTCCCAACGTTCGCCGCCCCAGCCGGGCGCTCGCACCGTCAAGCGAGGAATAACGCTCTTGTCCGATAACACTTCCGAAACCGGCAGCGCTGATGCGCCCGCCGAAAAGCGCGTGCGCAAGCCCCGCGTGAGCAAGGCCGCCGCCCCGGCAGCCGCAGAAACCAGCGCCGCTCCGGCGCAGCCGACCCTGCCGCTGGCCGCCGCGCCCGAAGCACCGGCGCCGGCCGCAGCACCTGCGCCGAGCGCGCCCGCCGCCGAGGCCCCTGCCAGCAGTGGCGGTGGCGAGGGTGGCGAGGGCCGCGAATCCGGCCAGCCGCGGCAGCAGAATCACCAGGGGGGTGGCCAGAACCAGGGCCAGAACCCGTACAACCAGAACGGCCAGCAGGGCCAGGGGCAAGGTCAGGGCAACCGACGCGACCGCTTCCGCAACCGCCGCGACCGTGACCGCAACAACCGCTTCCGCGACGATGGCATGTCCAATGACGGCGGCGAACAGCAGCCGTTCGTGCCGCGCCCGCACGCCAACGTGCCCGAGGGCTTCCCGGTCTACTCGCTGAGCGACCTCAAGCGCATGCCGGCACAGAAGCTGCTGGAAATCGCCGAGCAGCTGCAGATCTCCGAAGGCGTGGCCCGTGCCCGCAAGCAGGACGTGATCTTCGCCCTGCTGAAGGTGCTGACCCGCCACGGTGACGGCGTCGCCGCCGATGGTGTGCTGGAAATCCTGCCGGATGGCTTCGGTTTCCTGCGCGCTGCCGAAGCCAGCTATCTGGCCGGCCCGGACGACACCTACATCTCGCCCAGCCAGATCCGCCGCTTCAACCTGCGCACCGGCGACCACATCTCTGGCCGCATCCGCTTCCCGAAGGACGGCGAGCGCTACTTCGCGCTGAACATCGTCGACACCATCAACGGCGAGCCGATCGAAGCGTCGAAGAACAAGGTGCTGTTCGAGAACCTGACCGCACTGTTCCCGCGCCGCCGCTTCACCCTTGAGCGTGGCAACGGTTCGTCGGAAGACATCACCGGCCGCATCCTCGATCTGATGGCGCCGCAGGGCAAGGGCCAGCGCTCGCTCATCGTGTCGCAGCCGAAGGCCGGCAAGACGATGATGATGCAGCAGGTCGCCACCGCCATCACCACCAACCATCCGGACGTGCACCTGATCGTGCTGCTGATCGACGAGCGCCCGGAAGAAGTGACCGAAATGCAGCGCACCGTGCGCGGCGAGGTCATCAGCTCGACCTTCGACGAGCCGGCCGCGCGCCACGTGCAGGTGGCCGAAATGGTCATCGAGCGCGCCAAGCGCCTGGTCGAGCACAAGAAGGATGTGGTGATCCTGCTCGACTCGATCACCCGCCTGGCCCGCGCCTACAACAACGTGGTGCCGAGCTCGGGCAAGGTGCTGACCGGTGGTGTGGACGCCAACGCCCTGCACCGCCCGAAGCGCTTCTTCGGTGCCGCGCGCAACGTGGAAGAAGGCGGCAGCCTGACCATCATCGCCACCGCGCTGGTCGACACCGGCTCGAAGATGGACGAGGTGATCTACGAAGAGTTCAAGGGCACCGGCAACAGCGAAGTGCACCTGAGCCGTCGTATCGCTGAAAAGCGCGTGTTCCCGGCCATCGACATCAACCGTTCCGGTACCCGCCGCGAAGACCTGCTGATCGAACCGGAACTGCTGCAGAAGATCTGGATCCTGCGCAAGCTGCTGCATCCGATGGATGAAATGGCCGCGATGGAATTCCTGCTGGACAAGATGAAGAACACCAAGTCCAACGACGAGTTCTTCGGTTCGATGAAGCGCTGATCCACGCTATTGCATTGAAGAGAACCTGCCGCCCACTGCGGCAGGTTTTTTTTTGCCTGCAGGGCGACCTGTTTCACTTTGCCGCCGCTGACTTTTGGCGATAATTCGCCCCATACCCTGCCCGGCCCCAAGGGCGTGGCCACCGATTCCCGCTGTCGCCCCTTCCGGAGAACCGGTCGGGTCCAGCCTCCTGCCGGATCCGTCGACGCATGCGAACGCTGTCCCCCCGCCTCAACCTGGGCAAGCTGATCCTCGCCCTGGCCCTGCTCAGCGCCATCATCGCCCTGGCCAATACCCTGCTGGCCAGTTACCGCGTGCAGCGCGACCAGCTGGTCGGCAACACGCTGGAGGCCAACCGCGTCTATGCCACCAAACTGGCCGAGACCACCCAGAATTTCCTGCTGGCCGCGCAGCAGGAGCTGGCCTACGCCGCCACCCGGCTCGGCCAGAATGATCTCGATCCGGCACAGGCCCAGGATGAAGCCAGCCGGCTGCAGCTGCAGACCAACAGCTTCAACTCCTCGCTGGTGGTCGACGCCGACGGCCTGGTGATCGCCACCTCGCCGCAGACCCTGCAGCTGCAGGGCGAGATCCTGCACAGCGCCGGCAACAACGCCGCACTGGCCGCGCGCCAGCCGATGATCAGCGATCCCTACCAGTCGACCACCGGCAAGCTGCTGGTCTCGCTGTCGCACCCGATCTTCGATCGCCAGGGCCGCTATCGCGGCTACGTCAGCGGCACCCTCTACCTGCGCCAGCGCAGTGCGCTGCACACGCTGCTGGGCAAGCACTACTACCGCGACGGCTCGTACCTGTACGTGGTGGACCGCAATGGCCGCCTGCTGTACCACGCCGATGGCAAGCGGGTCGGCGACTACGTGGTCGGCAACCCGGCGGTGAAGGCAGTCGTGCGCGGTGAACGCGGTGCGCAGCAGGTCCGCAACAACCTGGGCGTATCGATGCTGGCCGGCTATGCACCGGTGCCGGCCACCGGCTGGGGCATCATCGCCCAGCGGCCGACCGAGGCCACGCTGCAGCCATTGTCACGGTTGATGACCGCGGTGATCTGGAATGCGATCCCGCTCGGCCTGCTGTCACTGCTGGTCACCTGGTGGTTCGCCCGTCGCATCTCGATGCCGCTGTGGCAGCTGGCGCGAAACGTGCAGGGTGGCGAGGACACCGGCAACGCGATCAGCCACGTCAGCGGCATCCGTGCCTGGTACTTCGAGGTGGCCCAGCTCAAGCAGGCCGTGCTGCACAGCTTCAACGCGCTGCAGGACCGCATCGGCACGCTCAGCCGCGCCAACCGTACCGATCCGCTGACCGGCCTGCTCAATCGCCGCGGCCTGCAGCAGGCGCTGGATGCGCTGCAGGTGCAGGGCATTCCGTTCGCGATCCTGGCGCTGGACATCGATCGCTTCAAATCGATCAACGACAGCCATGGCCATGACGTCGGCGACGCCGCCATCGTCCATATCGCCGACCAGATGCGCCGCTACTCGCGCGACAGCGACATCCTCTGCCGTGCCGGCGGCGAGGAATTCCTGCTGCTGTTGCCGGGCATCAGCACCGACTCTGCGCGCCAGGCCGGCGAGCGCCTGCGCCAGCACATCGCCGATCATCCGTTCGAGCCGGTCGGCACCATCACCGTGTCACTGGGCGTGGCCCACTTCCCCAGCTTCCACGTCGATGCCGAGCAGGCACTGCGGCTGGCCGACAAGGCCCTGTACATGGCCAAGGAACAAGGCCGCAACCGGGTGGTGGTCTACCCGTACGCGGACTGAAAAGCGGCCGGCCTGGCCGACCGCTTCACCGCGCCGGGCTCAGCGTTGCGCCAACGGTGTCAGCAGGCGCAGGCCGCGCTGGGTGCCATCGACCATGTACACGCCCCCGGCCGGCAGCAGATCACTGCCCGCCTGTTCGACGGCATCCGGCTTGCGCCACGGTGCGGCCTGGCGTGGGCCGGGGATGTAGGCACGCCAGCGGCCATAGCGCTCCGGCTGGGCATTGCCGTTGCTGCCGGTGTCGCTGTTCAGGGCGAAGTTCACCGGCACGCGTACGGTCCAGAAGTCGCGCGTGCTGTTCTCGCCGGTCGTGGGCGGGACGAAGGTCCACTTTCGGGCGCCGCTGATGCTGGCCTTGGCGAGCAGGTCGCGCATCTTGGCCAGGGTCCGCTCCGGCGCGACCACGGTCATGTTCACCTGTTCGGCAATGACGTCGGCCACGGTCCCGTCGCGGGCCACTTTGACCAGCAGGAGCACATCACCCTGCCCGCCACTGCGGAAGACATCCTCGGGGTAGCGCGGTGGCGGCATGTTCTTCCGGGTCACCGAATCGGTAGCCTTCGGGTCATACTCACTGAAGTCGACACTGGTCATGCTGACCTGGTAGCTGCCGTCGTCCTGCTCCTTGCCACGCAGGCGCACCCGCAGTGGTGCGTGGACCGCCACCGGCTTGCCATCGCGCAGCGTCGGCTCGAACTGCCATCCACGGATGGTGCCTTCCACGAACGATGCAATACCCGGTGCGAGCATCGCCTGCTGGTCCAGGACCAGCGCGCTGACCGAGCCGTCGGCCGCCACATCGATACTGCCCGACAGCGCCATGCTCATCTCGGCGGTGGCGCGCACGGCGCGCGCGTTCTGGGCGACGGCCTCGGATGGCAGCAGCGGGGCACCTGCGGAGAACGCCAGGGCCAGCGCAAGGAACAGGGGGGAACGCATCATTGCCGGATCCATGGTGATGAAGTGAGCACCGAGCGTACCGCAGTCCTGACCGGACCGGCACGTGCTTCACGCCACGCCGTTCAGGCCAGGCGATGGGCCGCCGCGTAGGGCGGCGTATCCGGATAGTTCCCCTCGGCGAAGCGCGCCTGCAGGTCCTGCCACCACGCCGGATCGAACAGGTGCCGGTAGTGCTCCCTCACCGCCGCCAGTTCGCTGGCGGGCAGCCCCATGAACGGGCCGAAGCGCTCGGGAAACACGTCGCGTGGACCGACATGGAACCAGGGTTCATCGGCCATGGCTTCCTCCGGCGTACGCGGCTGCGGCCATGCGCGGAACACGCAGTCGCTGACCAGGCACAGCTCGTCGTAGTCGTAGAACACGGCCCGGCCATGTCGCGATACGCCGAAGTTCTTCGGCAGCATGTCGCCGGGGAAGATGTTGTTGCGCGCCATGTCGGTGATCGCCTGCGCATAGTCGAGTACCGCTGCGCGCACCGCCTCGCCACCCTGCTCGCGCAGGTACAGATTCAATGGCCGGAAACGGCGCTGCACGTAGCACAGTGCGACTTCCACATGGTCGCCATCGACCCGCACGGTCTGCGCGCATTGCTGCAGCAACTCCTCCAGCAAGGCCGGTGCGAAGCGATCGCGCGGGAAGCGCAGGTGGCGATACGGCTGCGCATCGAGCAGGCGGCCGACACGGTCGAGGTTGAACACCAGCGCGTACTTCTCTTCCACCTGCCGCCGCGACATCGCCTTGGGCCAGGCGAAGCGGTCGCGGATCAGCTTGAACACCAGCGGATAGCTGGGCAGGGTGAACACCGCCATGACCATGCCCGGCGTGCCTTCGGCGGGCACCAGCCGCTCCTGCGGATGTTCGTTGAAGTGGCGGAAGAAGGTGCGGTAGCGCTCGGTCTTGCCTTGCTTGGCACGGCCCAGCACGGTGTAGATCTCATCGATGGGCTTGCCCGGCAGCAGGCTGCGCAGGAACACCACCGCATCGCCCACCGTGGCTAGGTCGGCCTGGAAATAGCTGCGAGACACGCCGAACAGATGGGCGACGTCGCGGCGCCGGGTCAGCACCGCGTCGGCACGCAGTCCACGCTCATCGTTGACCAGTGCGATCACGCAGGGTGAGAAGCGGTGCTCGCCGAACACGCGGCCCACCAGATAGGCGCGGCGCTCGCGATAGAACACGGTGTCGAGCAGCTCGATGCTGCGCACCGGCGTATCGCCCCAGTGGGCCAGATCGTCCTGCAGGCGCACGGCGATGGCCGCCGCGCAGCGCAGCTGGTGCGCATACGGAATGTCGAAGCGGTAATCGGCCAGCACGCGCTGCAGGGCCTCCACCGGCCGCGTCGGTGAAACCGCGTAGGTATGCCGCGCGACCGGATGGGTGATCGCATCGGACGGCTCGACGTCAAAGGCGATGAACTCCAGCGCCGGGTCCACGCCACGGGTGGAGAACAAGCGCCGCGACAGCGTGTTGTAGAAGGTCTTGTATAGTTCGGCATCGATCAGCCCCCGCAGCAATGCGCTGTAGCGTGCATGCACCTGCAGCCACAATGCGCGCTCCCCGATTGCTTCGCCGGCAAGGCGCCGCAGTGCATCCATCTGTTCGGCAATGCACAGGTCGTACAACGCGATGCGCTCGACTGCATCCTGGCGCGCAGCCGCCCAGTCGCGCTGCTCGAAACGCTGCCGCGCACGAGCGGTGATCGCCGCAAAGCGGGCGTGGTACTGCTCGAAGCCAGCGTGGATGGCGCCAGCGATGCGCGACGCCAGCTCGGCATCGATATCAGGCTCGGACATGCAGGACTCAGCCGGGAGGACCGGCTTCACCATACGCTGGCGTGTGCAATGGCGTCGAGTGCGAAGGTAGTGCCGGCCGCTGGCCGGCAGCACCTGGACCGTCGATGGATCGATGCAGACGCCGGCCAACTATCGGCGGCAGGTCAACAACAAACGGCGCGAACGGCCGCTGTTGTCGTCGGTGGCGGGCAGCCTGCGCGGGCTGCAACCGGCGCCTGGCATGCAGATGCCGCGCAGCGCGGCCTGAAGCCGGCGTTG
>NZ_JBHHMJ010000237.1:0-35514 GCF_042136455.1 Stenotrophomonas sp. 3diitr2024 | reverse complement strand
GTGCCGGCCGCTGGCCGGCACTACCCATTACAGGGTGACCGTCTCCACCACTTCCAGGCCGTACCCGGCCAGGCCGATCTGGCGGCGCGGGGTGCCCAGCACGCGCAGCTTGCCCAGGCCCAGGTCGGACAAGATCTGTGCGCCGGCACCGTTGCGGCGCCACTGGCCCACGTCCTTGTCCTTGCCCGGCACCACCGGCGCCGGCTGCTGGCGCAGGCGGGCCAGCAGGGCTTCGCCATCGCGCGGGGCCGACAGCACCACCATCACGCCTGCGCCCTCGGCATCGATTGCACGCAGGGCGTCGGTGGCCGCCACGCCGAAGTCGTCACGGCGCCAGTGCAGCAGGTCGGCCAGCGGGTTTTCCACCTGCACGCGCACCAGGGTCGGTGTTTCCGCATCCGGCGTGCCGCGCACCAGGGCGAAATGCAGGTCGTGGGCGATGCGGTCGCGGTAGGTCACCAGCTTGAACGGGCCGAATTCGGTGTCGATGTCGCGCTCGTCCACACGTTCAACAGTCTTTTCGGTGGCCAGGCGGTAGGCGATCAGGTCGGCGATGGAGCCCATCTTCAGGCCGTGCTCGCGGGCGAACACTTCCAGTTCCGGGCGGCGCGCCATGCTGCCATCCGGGTTCAGGATCTCCACCAGCACGCCGGCCGGTTCCAGCCCGGCCAGCATGGCCAGGTCGACGCCGGCTTCGGTATGGCCGGCGCGGGTCAGCACGCCGCCCGGCTGGGCGATCAGCGGGAAGATGTGGCCCGGCTGGTGCAGGTCCGACGGCTTGGCGTTGGGCTTGACCGCGGTGCGGATGGTGTGGGCGCGGTCGTGGGCCGAGATGCCGGTGGTAACGCCCTCGGCGGCCTCGATGCTGACCGTGAAGTTGGTCTGGAACTGCGCGGTATTGGCCTGCACCATCGGCGCCAGGCCGAGGTCGGCGGCGCGGGTGCGGGTGAGCGGCAGGCACACCAGGCCACGGCCATGGGTGACCATGAAGTTGATGTCCGACGGCTTGACCAGCTCGGCGGCCATGATCAGGTCGCCTTCGTTCTCTCGGTCTTCGTCATCGACGATGACCACCATGCGGCCCAGGCGGATGTCTTCCAGGATTTCCGGAATCGGGGCGAAATTCATGCGGCATCTCCGTGTGGGTGCTGACCGTTGGTCGGCACACTGATCAACCGCTCCACATAGCGGGCGACCAGATCGATTTCCAGATTGACCGCACTGCCCACGCCGGTGGCGGAGAAGGCGGTGTTGGCCACGGTGTGCGGAATGAGGGCGACTTCAAAGCCTTCATCGTCCACTTCGTTGACGGTGAGGCTGACGCCGTCCACGCAGATCGAACCCTTCTTGGCGATGTAGCGGCGCAGCGAGGCCGGCGCGGCGAAGCGCCAGCGCTGGGCACGTGCATCTTCATGGATGGACAGCACCTGGCCGAGGCCGTCGACGTGGCCGCTGACCAGATGGCCGCCGAGGCGGTCGGTCGGGCGCATGGCGCGCTCCAGGTTGATGACCGCACCTTCGCCCAACTGGCCCAGCGTGGTCAGGCCCAGGGTCTCGGTGGACGCATCGGCCTGGAAGCTGCGGGCGTCGAATGCGATGACGGTGAGGCAGACGCCGTTGATGGCAATGCTCTCGCCCATCTGCACGTTGTCGAACGGCAGATTCCCGACATTGAAGGTGAAGCGGACATCGCCGCCGATGGACTCGCGTGCGGCCAGACGGCCGACGCCTTCGATGATTCCAGTAAACAAGTAACGTTCTCCGCGAAAAGTGAGCGAAAAACGCCGCAAGGCAAACAGGTGCACGCAGGGCAAGAGCCCTGTGGCACCGTCTTCTTTCATCCGGACTATGACCGTCGGCTCCGGCATTGGACCGGATCTGCTGACCCCCGGCCGTGAGCCGGGGCGCTCGCGGGCTCGTGCTTGCGCACCTACCGCCGGTGGGGAATTGCACCCCGCCCTGAAGACGTTTGTGTACCGGCGAACCGGCCAGCGCAGTGTACCAGCCCGTGCTGAACGGGGTCGGATCCCTTTCCGCAGGAAAGGGCTCTGACCCCATGGACCGGTGGCGCAGCAGCACTGGGGTCAGGGCCGTTTCCCGATGGGAAACGGATCCGACCCCCAACCCCGGTCCGCCCCAGCCTGTGACGGCCGTCTCTCGCATTTTGTAAAACTTTCATTAAAATCCGCAGCGGACGACATGAGGTCGCCACGGGCAGCCGCGAGGGCAGGCCCGCCAATGGACTGAAACTCACAGGAATTCCCATGCGCAAGATCCTGATCGTGGCCGCCCTGCTGGCCGCCGCCCCGTTCTCGGCTTCGGCCGAGGCCCTGAGCTACACCTACGTTGAAGGCGGCTGGACCCAGGTCCAGGTTGACGACAACCTGCTGGACGACCCGAAGGTCGACGGTGGCTATCTGCGCGGTTCGGTCGCGCTGGCCGAGCAGGTCTACGTGTTCGGTGGCTGGTCGCGCACCAGCAAGACCCGCCACTACGGCGAAGATTCGCTGAAGCTGGAACTGAACCAGCCGGAGCTGGGTATCGGCTACCACATGCCGTGGACCGACCGCCTGGACTTCACCGCCGATGCCGCCTGGGTGCGCCAGAACGCCGAATCGACCCTGCGTTATGACGGTGTGCGTTACCACGGCAAGGACCACACCAACCTGGGCCGCGTCACCATGGGCATCCGCGGCAAGCCGTCGCGCATGACCGAAGCCTGGGCCAAGGCCGGCTACATGGATGGCGGCAACAACTACAAGGGCACCTGGGTCGGCACTGTTGGCGGCCAGATCAACTTCACCAAGACCTGGGGTCTGGTGGGCGAGATCTCCGGCTACCGCGACGTCACCCAGTACTCGGCCGGCGTCCGCGCCAGCTTCTGATCCAACGGTCGCTCCTCGTCGTGCGATCGAACGGGCCCCGCAAGGGGCCCGTTTTTTTTGCCCCGCGCGTCGGCACGTGATCACAGGGCGCCGTCGGGCCTGCGCAAAGATGCGCTAGGCTTGCGCGCCTCTGGAACAGGAAACACCGTCATGAAGACCCCCTTGCGTACCCTGCTGGCCAGCGCCCTGCTGGCTGCCCCGCTGCTGGCCAGCGCCGCCCCGGCCACACTGACGCCCGAACAGGCCTTCGATCTGTATGCCCGCGTCCTGCTGGAAGACGACGCCGCCGCGACCCGCACCCTCAACGATGCGCTGAAGCCCGCCTTCGACGGCCAGGACGCGGTAACCCCGAACCCGGGCGCATTGGCCAAGGCGCTGGCCGAACCGTGGCAGGTCGTGCTTGCCAGCACCGGCGCCAAGGCCGACGCGGCCACCAGCGAAGCGCTGTATGCCAAGGCCCTGCGTGATTCGAAGTGCCGCGCCAGCAAGAGCGTGATTGAAGACAACGAATACGTGGACGACCAGAAGCTGGCGCGCATCACCTTCAGCTGCCAGGTGCCCGACCTGGGCAAGGTACGTCCGCTGTTCGCCGCCAGCCTTGCCGCCGACGCCAGCCCGGCCTCGCGCAAGCAGTTCACCGACGCCTACACCCAGGCGCTGCAGAGCGGCGCGCGCGTGCCGGTCAGCGGCACCTTCACCCTGTACCCGGCCAAGGACAACGGCTACTGGTACAGCGGCAACTTCGATGATCTGGTGGGCACCGTGACCGGGGCGCTGGCACCGTTCGAGGAATGGATGCAGGACGTGCAGGCGGCCAGCGCACCGAAGGTGACCGGCGTACCCGGCTGCGACCTGCTGCTGCAGCAGCACCGCAGCTGCGTGGCGAAGATCGCACCCGACCAGATCAGCGGCGTGGATGCGATGGCCGAGGAACTGAAGGCCAAGGCACAGGTCAAGTCAGCCGATGAGATGACGCAGGAGTGCAAGGCACTGCGCCCGATCGCCGAGATGATGTGGACCGACGAGTGCACATAAGCACGATGTAGCGCCGGGGCGTGCCCGGCGATTCCCTGCGGCCCTCAGCCGTCGTCATCATCGTCCGGATGTTCACCGAACTCCGGACGGTTCTGCTGGTATTCGCAGCCGTGCAGGGTCTTGCCGGGCGCCCACGCGCGTACGATGCGCGCGCGATCTTCCAGCCAGCCATCGGCCGCCGTGTCGGTGTCGTGGAAGCCGACGTAGGCGACGTCGTCCCAGCCGTCGTAGGGAGGAAGATCCCAGTCTTCAGCCAGGGCCTGCGCGATGTCTCCATCGAGCTCGGCATAGAGGGTCTGACCGAGCTTCACGAAACGCGAAACGGGCTTGCCGGCGATCATCAGCGGCGACGGCGGCGCCCACCAGGAATAGCCCTCTTCGTCCTCCCCAGTCTTCCAATCCCTGAAGCGCGGGTCAGCCGTGTGGGCTGACATGCCCACCGCCCAACCCGCCGTATAGGCGCGGAGCGCATCGGCCCTGCAGCTCAGCACATCGTCCAGCTCTGCAGCCACATCAATGCCTGGCGCGAACATGGTATCTGGCTCTTTGCCACGCCTGCGCAGCTGCGACATCCGGTCGCCATAGCGATCCTCGCAACCCATCAGCACGGCACCGGTATGGCTGGAGATACGCGATGCAGTCAGCGAGCGCACCTGGAAACCGAAGGCTCCTCTGTTTCGAAGTGAAAGCTCCCGAACGTGGATATGAGGGGCGACCGTTTCACTCAATGGCCGCATCTGCAACTGACTCGAAATCTCGTCCAGCGATACACCGTCGATGATCGCCATCACCGTTTCGGAAAGCACTGCAATGCGCTGCGTCGGATGGCCGAACACCGTGATTGACGACGGTAGAACGACTTCGCGCAGGGACGCATTGGGCTGCTCGGCGACGACCCACGAATCGAACGGATGCGCAACCTCGTCGCCCAGCGCGACCGCCCACAGGTGGCGCGACAACGGTTTCTGCACCGAAGCAGGAGCCCGGCACTCAATGACGGCGGTCAGATCCTGCAGCGCCTGTTCGCTTGTGATGGTACGCACGGCACCGGGCTCATCGCCATCTGCGAATGCGGCAGGTGAAACAACCATCCCAAGCGCAACGAGCGCAGGAAGCATACGGATCCGGAAGGATTGCGCCACGATGGTCACCGCTGTGGGAAACCCAGCACTCTGCATTCGCGTCACGAAGGCAGCTATGAAGAAAGTTTCAAATTCTCCCGAGGTTGCTGCCACAGACAGCAATCCGTAGATTTTCAGAGAAGTTGCATGGACCGATGCATGGAACGCCGCTGATCCTCAGCGAATCTTCCCGCTTCCGCCCACGCCATGTTGAGAGCTCTTTTCGCCCTGCTGCTGTGCGCGCCGCTGGCCGCAGATGCTGCTGCGCTGTCACTGAAAGACACCTTCGATGCCTATGCGCGCGTCATCACCCAGAATGACGAGGACGCCAAGGCCGCCTTGCGCAACAGCCTGCGCACGGCAGGCACGGACGACTACCCGGACATCGGAGACATCGTTGATGCGCTGTATGCCTTCGGAAATCTTGCCGCTGGGTTCGAAGAACCCACGGCCAGTGCCATCACCGCGCGCCGGAAAACCATCCACTGCCGTGCAGTCACGATCGAAGAGGACAGTTCCTCCCGTCGCGGCGTTGTGGACTATCAGTGCACGCTCCCCGATGTTTCTGGCGCCTTTGACGCCTATCGGGAGAATCTGGCTCGCTCACGCGCCGGGGACCCGGATGGCGATGCGTTCAGGGATTTTCTTGGGACCTATGCGAGAACCCTGCGCGACGCGCCTGACACCACGTACATGGCGAGGGCGGAGTTCTCGCGTATTGGCGACAAGGGTCCATGGAGCAGTGCGGACATGCTGTTCCTTGGCGTGAATCTACTGAAGGAGCTGATGCCGTTCTCCGCTTGGAACGAGCGTATTGAAGCTGAGGAAGACACTGATCAGGTCCGGGCAGAATAGAGGGCTTTCGAGATGCTCACCCACTTCCACAGTATCGCGCGCTCGGCCCTGCTTTTCCTGCAGGCCGTGCTGCTCGCGGGCTGCTCACAGGCCTCACAACCGCCAATGGCCGTACCCGGCTGGGTCGTCAGCCTGTCGCCGCCTCCCGGGTTCACCCTCGCCCCCAACTTCTCCGGCTTTGTCAGTGAAGATGGACGAGCCAGTATCCTGATCGCCGAACTGCCCGCCGAGGCCAGCAGCGCAGTCGGAGCACTCTTCGTGGATGAGCCCGCTGCGCGAAACCGCTTTGCCAGCCAGGGCGTCCACGTCGATCGACTGGAATCGCTCAGCATCGAAGGGCGAACGGTTCCCGTAGTCATTGGCAGCCAGGTGGCGCACGGTTACAGCTTCGAGAAGTGGATGGCGCTTTTCCGCGGCTCCCCCACTGTCATGATCACGGTGCAAGCTCCACGCGACCATGCACTGACGCACAGCCAAGCGATGCAGGCCCTTTCCTCGGTAACGATCGGCGCACAGGCCACACGCGAACAGAAGATTGCGGCTTTGCCTTTCACCCTCACGCCGGAGCCGCCGTTCCGGCTGATCGATACGCTCTCAAGCTCGGCAATGCTGCTCACGGCTGGCGAACTGGATACGGATCCCGAAGGCCGCCAACCCTCGGTGATTGTCGCATCCCAGCTTTCTCTCCCGTTTGCCTCGAACGATCTACAGAAGGTGTCCGATCAGCTGATTGCAGGAACTGTCAGGATTCAGGGCGGAACGATTACCTCAAGAAAGGACATGCCGTTCGGTGGTATCACCGGGCATCGGGTTGATGGGATAACACCGGACGGACGCCGCTACCGCCACTATCTCGCCCTCTGGCCGGGTGAGCGATTCGTGCGGTTGGTCGCCATCCTGCCGGCAGACAGTTCCAAGGCAGTGGAAGACGCGGTTGATGCCATGGCCGCTTCGGTCCGATTCCGCGAGCCATGACAACACTGGTGCCGACCGCCAGGCTCGCGCGATTCTGTAGCGCCGGGTCAAGCGCGGCACCTTTCCCAACGCCGCACATTTTCAGACACGTTGCATGGACCCTGCATGAAGTTCCCCTGATCCTCATGGCCGTCCCGGATCGCCCGTGTGCCCCATGCTGAAACCCATCCTCCTGCTGGGAGCGCCGCTCACCGCTGCCGCCGCGCCCCCTGCTGCGCTCTCACTGGAAGAGACCTTCGAGACCTATGTGCAGGTCATCGTTCGCGGCGACACGCCGTCGAAAGAGAAGCTGCGGCACCATCTGCGTGCATTCGCGAACAGCGACAGCATTGATGTGACCGTCAACGCCATCGATGCGCTTCAGCTGCCCAAGGCCGCCTTCAACGGTACGGCAATGGAACCGGTTGCCAGCGCTCTGGAGATGCGGCAGAAGGCCCTGTCCTGCACCATCACTGACATCACCCGGGAGACGGTGCATTCAACGCCACAGGCAACCGTGGCGTATCGCTGCGCTTTCCCCGACCTCTCGGGCTTCTTTCCGACCTACCGCGACGCGCAGAAGCGACGTGCCGACGTCGGCCGTGATGATCCCGAACACGCCAAGGCCCTCTTCGTGGCATTCGCCAACGCCCTGCGCGACGCGCCGGATCGCTCGCATGAGGGCAGCGCCGTGTTCCTGCAGGCCCGAGGCAAAGGTCACTGGATGCCCCTCGACCTGCCGTCGCTGGGTAACACGCTGCTGCAGCAGGTACTGCCCTTCGACGCATGGAACACGCGGATCGCAGCGGAATCCGTACCTGTGGTTACCAGCATTCCCACCTGCGACCTGATGATGGCCGACCAGCTGAGGTTCTTTGCCCGGCATCACCCGCAGAGTCCCTTTCTGAGCAACGGCGTACTGCAACGCAATCTGCTCAAGCGCGTGGAGGGAATGAGCGATGCGGAGGCGACGCGCGACTGCCAGATCGTCCATGAGCGCAACCGGGAGCTGTGGAACAGCGAGAAGACCGACTGAGGTCGGGGCGTCATGATCCGGCATCTGGTGATCCCGCTGCTGGGCCTGCCGCTCTGGGATGCGCCGCGCCGGGCATCGAGCGTCAAGCGCGTATCGAAACACTGTTCCAGCACTGGGCCATCGAGCTGTGCGATCTCACATAGCATCCTCCTGGTGTGACGTGCTGGCCGGATAGGGCGACGAAACGTGCAGCTCATCCGTGCCCGGCGCATCGTCACCGACGACCAGGGCGACTGCATTTTCAGAACCGTTGCATGGCCGTGCGCACACTGCGTGATCAATGCTGTTGTCCTCTTCCACGAGGGCAACAGCATGAAACACCGCACAACCTCGACCACGGCCCTGCTTGTCGCGCTGATGGCGTGCTGGCACGCCGAAGCGTCCAGACCCAGGACATTCTTCGTGCAACCTTCGGTTGCGTTCGAGTCGACCCAGCTGCGCGACCGCGACATCGACGCGCAACTGAGCGAGAACGACGATTGCCGCGCGTTCCTGCAGTACCACGATCAGTGCGCACCGTCGGTACTGCCGGACGAGTACGACCAGGGCATCAGCCGGCGCAGGCTGCGGTGGAAGTCAACGCAACTGACGGGAGAAGCACTCGGTGCCTACTGCCGTGACCTGCATCTGCTGTGGAAGCAGCAATGGAAAGAGCAGTGCCCCGCCCACGAGGACGAGGGCACCTGACAGCGCCGGAACGGGGCCAGTGCCCCGCCATTGCCTCACGGGCGCAACAGCAGCCGGATGTCCTCGCCGACCTGGCGCTGGTCAACCACGCGCAGGCGGCGCTGCTGGCCCATTGCCTCGATGCCCAGGCCCGCCAGCAACGGACGACCGTTGTCGCCCAGCAGCGTGGGCGCCTGGTACAGCAACAGTTCGTCCACCCAGCCAGCGCGCAGCAGCGCACCGGCCAGCGTCGCGCCGGCTTCGGTATGCACTTCGTTGATGCCACGCTCGGCCAGCAGCGCCAGCACCGCACCCAGGTCCAACCGCCCCTCTGCGCTGGGCACGCTGGCAAATTCGGCGTCGGCCGCATCCGGTGCGCTCACCGCCGCATCGTGCAGGTACAGCGTCGGCGCACCGCCCTCGCGCACACGGCTGCATTCGAGCGAACGCAGGCGCGAATCGAGCACCACGCGCAGTGGCGGCATCACTTCGGCACCGGCCAGGCGCACGGTCAACATCGGGTCGTCGGCCAGCACGGTATCGGCGCCAGTCAGGATCGCACCGGCGCGAGCGCGCCAGTGCTGCACGTCCTCGCGCGCAGCCGGCCCGGTGATCCACTTGGAGCTGCCGTCGGCCATCGCGGTGCGGCCATCGAGGCTGGCGGCCAGCTTCACCCGCAGCCACGGGCGGTTGCGCTCCACGCGTGACAGGAAGCCCTTGTTGAGCTCGCGCGCCGGCGCCGCCATCAGTCCTTCGGCAACCTCGATACCTGCATTGCGCAGCAGATCGAAGCCACCGCCATCAACCTTCGGGAAGGGATCGCGCATCGCCGCCACCACGCGCGTCACGCCCGCTTCGATCAGCGCCAGTGCGCACGGCGGCGTGCGCCCGTAATGGGCGCAGGGCTCCAGGGTGACATAAGCGGTGGCACCGCGGGCCTCGCTGCCGGCTTCGCGCAGTGCGAATACTTCAGCGTGCGGCCCCCCTGCGCGCTGGTGCCAGCCCTGCCCGACCACGCGTTCGCCGTGGGCGATCACGCAGCCGACCATCGGGTTGGGCCGGGTGGTATAGGCAGCGCGCTCGGCCAGACGCAGCGCGTTGGCCATGTGCAGGTGGTCGAGGACGGAGAACGATGGTGTCATGCGACCATGGTAACGCTGCCGGTGTTGATCCATGCCATCGGTGCCAATCCAGGTTGGCCCCCACCCAGGCAGAGGCGGTCAGCCCTTCTTCTTCTTGGTCAGGGCGATCACATCGCCCAGCAGCTGCAGCTGTTCGGTGCTGGACGGCAGGTCGCGCTCGAGCTTCTCGATCTCCTCGCGGAAATCGGCCACGTCCTCGAAGCTGCGGTACACCGAAGCGAAGCGCACGTAGCCCACGTGGTCGAGCTTGCGCAGTTCGTTCATGACGAACTCGCCAACCTTGATCGAGGGCACTTCGCGCTCGCCGCTGATGCGCAGCTGGTGCACCACCGCACGTACCGCCGCTTCGATCTTGTCTTCGGGCACCGCGCGCTTCTGCAGCGCGCGGTCGAACCCCGCGCGGACCTTGCGCTGGTCGAACGCTTCGCGGGTGCCATCGCTCTTGACGATGGCCGGCAGCTTCAGCTCGACCGTTTCCAGAGTGCTGAAGCGCTCGCCGCAGGCTTCGCATTCCCGCCGACGGCGAATCGTCGCGCCGTCTTCAGAGACGCGCGAGTCGATGACCCGGGTATCGGCATGTTGGCAGAAGGGGCAATGCATGGAACGCCTGGCTCAGGGAGCAATTGCCACGATCATGGCAGCGTCGCAAAGGTACCTGAGAAAGGGCGCCGCAGCAAATGCTGCCTGCGCGGAAGCGCCTGCATTCTGGCCACCCAAGGTGTGCGGCGAGTTCGTGATGTCCGGCTCAACCCGGTGCGGGCGGCGGCGATGCCACGCGTGACCAGCGCAGCCACGCCAGGTGCCCGGCCATCACCAACAGCGGTGGGCCAAAGCCGAGGAAGGCCAATGTCGAGATCTCCCCGTGCTTGAAGGTGAAGTACAACGCGGCGGCGACCACGCCCAACGCAGCCAGCACGCCCAGCGCCAGGCCGGCCCAGGCGGCAACCGGTGATTGGCGCAGGCCGGCAACACCGCGCCACAGGAACAGCCCGCTCAGCCACAACCACGACAGCAGGCCGATGATCCCGGCCGACGACCACAGCAGCAACAGCGTGTGCTCGTCGCCCGTCAGGTACTTGCCGTCCCATACGACCATCAGCCCCAGCACGGCACCCGTACCGCCTGCTGCCACGGTGGGCAGGCCCACCAGCAGGCCGGCAATGGCCATCCCGCGCTTGTGCAGGCGCTCATCCATGCGTTCGATGTCCTTCCATGGGCCACGTCATGCGCGGCGCTTGATCCACACCAGCATCGCCGCCGGCACCAGCATCGATGGGCCCAACAGCAACAGGGCGATGCCTTCGGCGTGGACCGTGATGCTCCACCACAGCGCCAGCCCCAGCGGGGGCACAGCGGCAAGACCGCCGGCCAGCAGCATCCACCACCAGAGGCGATGCACCTGCAGCCCGGCACGCCCCTGCAGCAGATACCCGGCGCTGAGCCACAACCAGGCCAGGCAGCCGGCAATGCCGGCCAGGCCCCACAGCGGCATCACCGTCACCGCGGCCAGCGTGCCATGGCCGAACTGGCCCAGCCCCGTCAGCAGCAGCATCGTCGCCGCGACACCGCCCACTGCCAGGCTGGGCAGGCCAAATGCCACCGCCAGGACGGCATACAGGTACTTGAGGCGGCGCTCATCCATGCGCGGGATTCCTGGTGACGGGGTCAGAGCCCTTCCCTGCGGGAAGGGATCCGACCCCGGCGGCGATCAGCCGTAAACCGGGTACTTGCGGCACTGCGCGCTGACGGCATCACGCACGCGGGCGATGACGGCATCATCGTTCGGCGCGTCCAGCACGTCGGCGATCCAGTTGGCCAGGTCCACGCAGTCCTGCTCGACGTAGCCACGGGTGGTCACGGCCGGGGTGCCAAGGCGCAGGCCCGAGGTCACGAACGGAGAACGCGGATCGTTCGGCACCGAGTTCTTGTTGACGGTGATGTGAGCCTTGCCCAGCGCAGCTTCCGCATCCTTGCCAGACACGTCCTTGCCGATCATGTCGACCAGCATCAGGTGGTTCTGAGTGCCACCGGAAACGATCTTGTAGCCGCGCGAGATCAGCGTGTTGGCCATCGCCTGGGCGTTCTTCACCACCTGCTGCTGGTAGGCCTTGAAGCCCGGTTCCAGCGCTTCCTTGAAGGCCACGGCCTTGCCGGCGATGACGTGCATCAGCGGACCGCCCTGGATGCCCGGGAACACGATCGACTGCAGCTTCTTGACCAGGTCTTCGTCGGCGCCCTTGGCGATGATGATGCCGCCACGCGGGCCGCGCAGGGTCTTGTGGGTGGTCGAGGTGACGACGTGGGCGTGCTCGAGCGGGCTCGGGTAGACGCCAGCGGCGACCAGGCCGGCCACATGGGCCATGTCCACGAACAGGTAGGCACCGACCTTGTCGGCGATGGCGCGGAAGCGCGCCCAGTCGATCACCTGCGAGTAGGCGGAGAAGCCGGCCACGACCATCTTCGGCTTGTGTTCCAGGGCCAGGCGCTCGACCTCGTCGTAATCGATCAGGCCCTGGTCGTTGACGCCGTACTGCACGGCGTTGAACAGCTTGCCCGAGGCATTGACCTTGGCACCGTGGGTGAGGTGGCCGCCGTGGGCCAGGCTCATGCCGAGGATGGTGTCACCCGGCTGCAGCAGGGCGAAGTACACGGCCTGGTTGGCCTGCGAGCCGCTGTGCGGCTGCACGTTGGCGTAGTCGGCGCCGAACAGCTGCTTGAGGCGATCGATCGCCAGCTGCTCGGCGATGTCCACGTATTCGCAGCCACCGTAGTAGCGCTTGCCCGGGTAGCCTTCGGCGTACTTGTTGGTCAGCTGGCTGCCCTGGGCTTCCATCACCGCCGGGCTGGTGTAGTTCTCGCTGGCGATCAGCTCGACGTGGTCTTCCTGGCGCTGGGTCTCAGCGGCAATGGCCTTGGCCAGTTCGGGATCGTAGGTTTCGATGCGGACGTCACGCGGGAACATCGGGTACTCCAGCAGGCAGGGAAAGGGGTACGGCTCAGCCCCTGATTGTAGCCCCGCACCGGCCTGCCGGGGCCGAAAAGGCCGGGGCCGGCACTCCCGAAGGAATCCGGCCCCGTATGGTTTCCAGGGATGTTGTGGGATCAGGGCCCTTTCCGTTGGAAAGGGATCCGACCCCGGCCGCGATCCTCAGCGACTGTTGATGATGTAGTCGGCGATGATGCCGGTCGCCACCGCCACCAGCAGCATGTTGCCGCGGTCGTCGCGGATCCAGTGGTGCCCATACGGCGGGCGGCGCAGGTGGTAGCGCGGGTAGTCGTTCACCACATAGATCGGGCCGCGGTAGTAATCGCGGTAGCGGTGGCCGACCTTCCAGCCGTAGCCCGGGCCGTAGGCCGGGCGGTAGACCACGCGCGGCGGCGGCGGGGCCGGGCGGTAGTAGCGGTCGTGGTCGCGGTGCCAGTCGCGGCGGTCGCGCTCCCAGTCGCGGCGTGCCTCGCGGCGGTCGCGTTCCCAGTCACGGCGGTCCTGTCGCCATTCGCGGCGGTCCTCGCGCCACTCGCGGCGGTCATGGCCGCGACGGTGGTCGTTGTCGGCAAAGGCCGGGGCCACCGCGCCGAACGCCAGCACAGAGGCCACGGCGCCGGCCATTACTCGATTGATGCGCATGTCAGACCTCTGCTTGGGTGGTGGTGAGCCCATATTGCGCAACCGATCTGAACCGTTTCCGGCTGGAAACGCTTCCCGCTGCAGGACTGTGACGCAGTATTCAGCCCACGGCCAGCCCGACGGCGCCTGCCCGGCGCGGCCCGGAACCGGTTCCGGCTATAATTGGCGGTATTCCTTTCCAGTCTGTGCCCGCTGCCACAACGGGATGTTCCCGTGATGGGCCGGGCGCAGGGCCGCGCCTACGGAGACCTCATGTCCTCGCAATACATCTACACCATGAACCGCGTGTCCAAGGTGGTCCCGCCCAAGCGGCAGATCATCAAGGACATCTCGCTGTCCTTCTTCCCGGGCGCCAAGATCGGCCTGCTGGGCCTGAACGGCGCCGGCAAGTCCACCGTGCTGAAGATCATGGCCGGCGTGGACACCGATTTCGAGGGTGAAGCCCGCCCGCAGCCGGGCATCAAGGTCGGCTACCTGGCCCAGGAACCGGAACTGGACCCGAACAAGACCGTGCGCGAGTCGGTCGAGGAAGGCGTGGGTGAAGTGCTGCAGGCCCAGGCCGCGCTGGAGGCGGTGTACGCCGCCTACGCCGAAGAAGGTGCCGACTTCGACGCATTGGCCAAGGAGCAGGAGCGCCTGGAGGCGATCCTGGCCGCCGGTGATGCGCACACCCTGGAAAACCAGCTGGACGTGGCTGCCGATGCGCTGCGCCTGCCGCCGTGGGATGCCAAGATCGCCAACCTGTCCGGCGGTGAAAAGCGCCGCGTGGCACTGTGTCGCCTGCTGCTGCAGAAGCCGGACATGCTGCTGCTGGACGAACCGACCAACCACCTCGACGCCGAGTCGGTGGAATGGCTGGAACAGTTCCTGGCGCGCTACACCGGCACCGTGGTGGCCGTCACCCATGATCGCTACTTCCTGGACAACGCCGCCGAGTGGATCCTGGAACTGGACCGCGGCCGCGGCATTCCGTGGAAGGGCAACTACACCGAATGGCTGGTGCAGAAGGATGAGCGCCTGAAGCAGGAAGAAAACCAGGAAAAGGCCCGCCAGAAGGCGATCCAGAAGGAACTGGAGTGGTCGCGCCAGAACGCCAAGGGCGGCCGTTCCAAGGGCAAGGCCCGTCTGGCCCGCCTGGAAGAGCTGCAGTCGCAGGACTACCAGAAGCGCAACGAGACCAACGAAATCTTCATCCCGCCGGGCGAGCGCCTGGGCAACATGGTGATGGAGTTCAAGAACGTCTCCAAGAAGTTCGGCGACCGCCTGCTGATCGACAACCTGTCGATGCTGATTCCGCCGGGCGCGATCGTCGGCATCATCGGCCCGAACGGCGCCGGCAAGTCGACCCTGTTCAAGATGATCACCGGCCAGGAAAAGCCGGATTCGGGCGAGATCGTGATCGGTCCGACCGTGCAGCTGTCCTACGTGGACCAGAGCCGCGACAAGCTGGAAGGCAACCACAACGTCTTCCAGGAAATCGCCGGCGGCCTGGACATCCTCAACATCAACGGCATCGAGATCCAGTCGCGCGCCTACATCGGCCGCTTCAACTTCAAGGGCCAGGACCAGCAGAAGATGGTCGGTTCGCTGTCCGGTGGTGAGCGTGGCCGCCTGCACATGGCCAAGACCCTGCTGCAGGGTGGCAACGTGCTGCTGCTCGACGAACCGTCCAACGACCTGGACATCGAAACCCTGCGTGCACTGGAAGACGCGCTGCTGGAGTTCCCGGGCAACACCTTCGTGATCTCGCACGACCGCTGGTTCCTGGACCGCATCGCCACGCACATCATCGCTTTCGAAGGCGACTCGCACGTGGAGTTCTTCCAGGGCAACTACCGCGAGTACGAGGAAGACAAGAAGCGCCGGATGGGCGATGACGCTGCGCCGAAGCGCCTGCGCTTCAAGGCGCTGAAGTAAGGCAACCGGAAAGGCCGCGCTCGCGCGGCCTTTCTCCTTTCGGTAGGTCACCACCGTTGGTGGTGACGCTTTGAAGCGTACCGACCAACGGTCGGTACCCACCACCAACGGTCGGTACCCACGTTCTGCATTCGGGTAGGTCACGACCGTTGGTCGTGACACCTTATCGTCGCGAGAATCTCCATGTCCCTGTTCGAGCGCATGTTCCAGCTGCAGCAGCACGGCACCACCGTGCGTACCGAGCTGCTGGCCGGCATCACCACCTTCCTGACGATGTCCTACATCGTCTTCGTCAACCCGGAGATCCTCGGCACCACCGGCATGGATGCGGGTGCGGTGTTCGTGGCCACCTGCCTGGCCGCCGCGCTGGGTTCGGCGGTAATGGCGCTGGCGGCCAACTTCCCGGTCGGCATGGCACCGGGGATGGGCCTGAACGCGTTCTTCGCGTTCACCGTGGTCGGCGCTGCCGGCCTGCCGTGGCAGCAGGCGCTAGGGGCGGTGTTCATCTCCGGCCTGGTGTTCCTGGTGCTGTCGCTGACCGGTGTGCGGGCATGGCTGGTGTCGGGCATTCCTTCGTCGCTGCGCTCGGCGATCGTGGCCGGCATCGGCCTGTTCCTGGCGATCATCGCATTGCAGAAATCCGGCGTGATCGTCGGCAACGAAGACACGCTGGTGGCGCTGGGCCCGTTGAACACGGCGCCGCCACTGCTGGCGCTGGCCGGTTTCCTGTTGATCGCAGTGCTGGAAGCACGCCGGATCCGCGGCGCGATCCTGATCGGCATCCTGGCGGTGACCGGTGCGGGCTGGGCATTGGGCGACGTGCAGTACCAGGGCCTGGTCTCGCTGCCGCCGAGCCTGGCCCCCACCTTCCTGCAGCTGGACCTGCCGGGCCTGCTGCACCATGACGGCGGTGCGCCGATCGCGGTGTTGCTGCAGGTAGTGCTGGTGTTCGTGCTGGTGGAAGTGTTCGATGCCACCGGCACCCTGTATGGCGTGGTCGGTCGCGCCGGACTGCTGAAGCTGCCGGGCGCGCAGAAGCGCTTCGGCCGCGCGTTGCTGGCCGACAGCACCGCCATCGTGGCCGGTTCGGTGCTCGGCACCAGCAGCACCACCGCTTTCGCGGAAAGCGCCTCGGGCGTGCAGGTGGGTGGCCGTACGGGCCTGACTGCGCTGGTCGTATCGGCGCTGTTCGTGGCCGCGCTGCTGTTCTCGCCGCTGGCGGCGATGGTGCCCAGCTATGCCACCGCACCGGCGCTGCTGTTCGTGGCCGGCCTGATGCTGCGCGAACTGGTGGAAGTGGACTGGAGCGACCTGACCGAATCGGTGCCGGCCGCACTGTGCGCGCTGGCGATGCCGTTCACCTACTCCATCGCGAATGGCCTGGCGTTTGGCTTCATCGCGTATGCGGCACTGAAGGCCGGCACCGGCCGCTGGCGCGAAGTGCATCCGGCGGTATGGCTGGTGGCGGTGCTGTTCACCCTGCGCTACGCGTTGGAGTAAGCACACGGTGGTGCCGGCCAGCGGCCAGCACCACCGGTCGCTGGGTTCACCTGCTGCGCACGGTGCTCTGGGATGATGCGGGCATGGTTGCGCCCGTCCTTCCCGCAGATCCGTCTTCGCCGTTGCGCCGCCGCCTGCTGCGCGCGGCCGTGCTGGCGCCGTTGGCCGGTACGCTCGCCACCCTGCCCGGCTGCTCGCTGCCGGTGCAGGTCGACGGCACCTTCCTGCAGCCCTGGCGCAGCCACCTGCAGTGGGGACTGGCCGACTGGCAGCGCTCGTTGAAGCTTGCACATACGCTGGGCTGCCGTCAGCTGGTGCTGCAATGGACCGGCATCGTCGGCGGCAGTGACGGCGACTGGTCACTGCCCGACGGCAGCCTGCAGCAGCTGTTCACCGCCGCCAGCGAGAACGACATCCGCATCCGCGTCGGACTGCCCTTCCAGCAACGCTGGTGGCAGGCGATCGGGGCCGACGATGCCACGCTGCAGGCGTTCCTCGCCGACAGCCTGGCGCATGCACGCCGCTGGTTGGCACAGGCGCCCTGGGCGCAGGTACCCGCCTTCGAGGGCTGGTACCTGCCCTACGAGCTGGAGCAGTACCACTGGGCCGATCCGGCCCGCCAGCAGTGGCTGGCGCAATGGCTGCACGGGCTGGCAGACGCCGCCCGCGCGCGCGGCGGTGACTGCGCGATCTCCTGCTACTTCAGCCGCCTGCAGACCGACGGCAACCTGGTCACGCTGTGGCAGGCGGTGCTGGCACAGGCCACGCTGCGGCCGATGGTGCAGGACGGCGTAGGCGCTGCCGGCGCCGGCAACGTGCAGCAGCTTCAGCCGTTGCTCGATCACTTCCACGCGCACGACATCGGCTTCGATGCGATCGTCGAGCTGTTCCGCGAACTGCCCGGCAGCGCCGCTGATGGCAGCGGGTTCAAGGGCGAGACTGCCGATGCCGCGCGGATCCAACGGCAGCTGGCGTGGGCACGCGACAGCGGCGCACAGCACGTGCTGGTCTATGCGCTGGAGCCGTGGCTGACCCAGGACACGCCGCAGGCGGCGGCGCTGCGGCGGCGGTGGGGGTTGCCTCAGTAATAGAGGATGGCGGTGGCGAACAGGCCCTTGGCGCGCTGCGTATCACCGCCACCGATCGCAAAGCGGTACTGCACGGTCAGGTCGAGGTAGGAACGCGGCGTGTTGTAGCGGTCCTCGCGGAACCAGTAGCGCACGCCCAGGCCCGGCCCCGCGCCAAGTGACCAGCTGCGCTGCGTATCGTTGAGCGCGAAAGACTGCGACGGGAACAGCGGGTAACGGATGTCGCGCACGCGCGAGCGCTGGTCCAGCCAGTCCGCCCCCACCACCAGATACGGCGTGACCACCCAGTGGGTCTGCCCGGCGCCAAAGCGGAAGCTGCGTCCGGCGCGCAGTTCACCGGCCGCGAACCACTGTTCGCGATGCAGGCGCCCGCTGGCATCGCCGATCCGCCGCACCGGTATGCCGTTGGCATCGAGTGCATCCAGCGTGAAATGCGCGCTGTTGTCATCCCATGTGTAACCGCCCTGCGCGTAGCCGCTGACCATCCACCACTGGTTCACGTCGGTGCGCAGGTCGGTACCGTGGTAATAGCCGTAGGTCAGGTAGGACATCCAGCCACCGGAACCGCTGGCCAGGCGGTAGCGGGCCAGCGTGCTGGCTTCCAGTGGCGGGTTCAGGGCCAGCTGCAGGCTGCACTGCACGGCCGCGGACGCGGGATAGACATCGCCCGTGCGGGTGGCGCTACCGAGAAACTGGCGGCGCTCGATGCCGGCGCTCAGGCCGGTCTGGCCGAAGGCGTAGCGCATGCCGAACGAGGCGATGGTGGACGGCCAGCCGGTGGTGGAACGCGAGCGGCTGAGACGGTCGGCGCGAGCACGTGCGTCGGGTGTCGATTCGCCGGTGCACGGGTCCACTGCGCGGATCGATTCGTAGGTGCCGCCCTCGTCGTACAGCGTGTTGAGCAGCCGGGTGTAGAGCTCCAGCGTGCCATGCTGGTCATTGAACGCCGGGGGCCGCCAGAACGCTTCCAGCGTGCTGAACACCGAATCGCCCGGCGTACTGATCGCCGCGCCGCCGACATTGGTCGCGGCCTGGCGCGCGCCGCGGAAGCCGGCCGAGGCGATCACGCCCCACTCGCGCGAATAGTTGGCGATGGCATTGCGCACGTTGTAGCGCTGATGCGCATCCAGAGGCAGCTCACCGGCGTCGGCGCGATCAATGGCGCTGCGCAGCAGCGACACCGCCTGCGGATGATCGCCGTTGGCCGCACTCGCGTACGCCTGGTCGATCACCACGCTCTTGGGTGCCTTGCCGGTGGCCTCAGCGGCACGGAAGTCGGCCAGTGCGCGCGCCGGTTCACGGGCCTTCTGGTTGAGGTAGCCGCGTTGCATCAGCGCCACCGCGTCATCAGGGTGTTGTGCCAGCGTCGCATCCAGGCGCAGCCGCGCTTCGTCCTGCTGGCTGCGGTTGCCTGCCGCCAGCGTGGTGGTCAGCAGGCCTTGCAGGTCTGCATCGTCCGGTGCGAGTTGCACGGCCTGCCTTGCCTCACCGATGGCCTCGGCAAAGTCCTGCCGTGCGTAGGCTGCATATGCGCGCTGTGCGGCACCACCGACGCCCTGCAGGTCAGCCGGCATCAGCTCGCAGACAGTGCCGGTGCCATCCGACTGGCAATGCTGGAACGGCGCCGGATAGGCCTGCGCACTCATGCGCGGACGCTCGCGACTGGATCCGGTAGCCCTGGCGCGCTGCTCGATGCCCTGCTGCAGCAACTGCTGCGCGCGAGCATCGCCCACATCCGTGGGCAACGCCGCCTGCAGCGGCGCCAGCAGTGCAGCCGCACGTATGCGGTCCCCAGCGGCCAAGGCCGCATCCACGGCCAGCAGGCGCACGTTGCGCTGTTCCGTTGTGGACCCCGGCATGGCAAGCGCGGTGTCGAAGTCCTCATTGGCAAGCACGGTCTTGCCCTGGCGCTGGCGCAGATAACCGCGCATCACCCGGGCATTGAGATCGCCGCCGTCGGCCTGCAGTGCCTGGTCGGCGCTGCGCTCGGCGTCGGCCAGCTGCCCCTGCTGCAGCTGCGCGGTGATCAACAGCAACCGGTACGAAGCAACATCCGGCGCAAGCTCGACGGCGGCCCGCGCCTGCGCGACGGCCGCCGCATCGTTCTGCGTGGACAGCGACTGGTAGGCCTGCTGGGCCTGCAGCAGCGCGCGCTGGCGGGCCAGCGCCACGCGCCGCGCGTGCAGTTCCTCGACGTTCGGTGCGCCCAGCTGCAGCGCCGTGCCGATGGCCGCGTCGGCCAGTTCGGCCTGTTGCTGTGCCTCCAGCGCCGCCACCCACAGCATCGCCCAGGCGCCCTGCTTCGGCTGCTGGCGGAAGGCCTGCTCGGCCTTGCTGGCTGCTTCCCGCATGCGTCCGGCGTCATAGGCAGCATAGGCCTCGGTGGCCAGCGTGTAGGCCTGCTGCCTGGCGCGGTCTGCGCCGCTGCCGGCCGCGCGCGGTGCGGAGGGGGCGCGCCCGCCCCTGGCATCCGGGGGCGTGCTGCGCGCAGCGGTGGCAGCGGCCAGTGCCGGCAAGGCCGGATCCTTCAACCCGGCATCCAGTGCACGGCGCGCCTGCTGCTGCGCCTCCGCCGACCGGCCCAGTTTCTGCAACGCATAGATCTGCAGCAGGCGCAGCCGCACCACGTCCGGGCGCAACCGGACAGCTTCGCTGGACTGCTGGTAAGCCGCTTGATAGTCGCCGCGCTCGTAAGCGGCGAAGGCCTGCTCGGCGATGCGGTATGCAGCGCCGGACAACGGCAGCGGCGCATCGGCCTGCGCCAGCACCGGCGCGGCGGCCGTGGCCAGTGCCACGGCAATGACGGTGGACAGCAGCGTGGTCTTCATGCGGGCAAGGCTCCGGGAGGCGGCGACTGCAGCGCGGCCGCACGCCGGCGCTGCTCCTGCATGGCCTGGGCCACGGCCTCTTCGGTAGTGATGCCCTGCTTGACCAGGTAATCGCCAATGCGGCCATCGCGCTGCGGCTTGTACGCATCCAGTGCGATCTCGAAGCGCGCGTGGTCGATCAGGCGCATCTCCACCAGCAGGTCGCCCAGCAAGGGCACGTTGTCCAGCTGCCAGTGCCGGTCGCCGCCGATCAGGCGCAGGCCTGCGTTGATTTCGCTTTCGCGGGCGATGCTCTGTTCGATGTGCGCGCTGCGGGTTTCCTGCTTCAGCAACGCCAGCGCGTCTTCGGGCAATGGGCTGGCCACGGCCAGCCGCAGTGTCTGCTGCTGCCGCGGCGGTAGCGGCAGCATGCGCCACTGCACGCAGGCATCGGCGCTGACCGGGAATGAGCCCGCGCGCAGGTAGTCGACGTCGATGACCGCACGCGGCAGGTCGCCCTGGAAGGCGATGGCTTCGGCCAGGGTTTCATCATCCAGCCAGCCCTGGGTTAGCAGGATGCGGCCCAGCGGCTGCCGCCGGCCGGCATGCTGCTGCGCCAGCGCCTGCTGCAGCCGCTCCGGTTCCACCGCCTGCCAGGTGGTCAACAGCTCACCGAGCTGCTTGCGGGTCTGCACCAGCTGTGCCGCATCGGGGAAGTCGTGCATGGTCTTGTCCCAGACCATGCGCTTGCCGAACAGCAGGTAGGCCAGGAACACCTTCCATGCGCGGGCGGTGGCCATGAAGTTGATCATGTTGCCGACCACCATGCGCGGGATCGACATCAGCGCATGCTCCCAGCCGTACAAGCGGTTGACGAAGTAGAAGCGCTGCACGACGCGGGTCGCCAGCGCTGCTGTGGTCAGCAGCGCGACATCCATCTGCCAGGTACCGGCCTGGAACACGCTGGGGAACTGCATCGTCCACACCCCGGTCGCCTTCAACAGCCAGAACAGCAGCAACTGCAGGAAGATGAGGTAGGCGATGATGCTGACGAACGAGGTGATGATGCCCTTGCGATCGCGCGCCAACAGGTACTTGGTAGCCAGCGAACCGCGCCAGCCCAGCGACTCCCAGCTCTGCAGGCCGATGCCCAGCACCCAGCGCGCCTTCTGCCGGTACGAGGCGCGGAAGTTGTCGGGGAAGTACTCACGCACGCACAGTGCCATCTGCTGGGTGCGCTCGCGCACCGGCCCCCAGCCGAACCATGACGGCCGACGCACGCGGAACTGCACCGGGAAGCGGGCGAAGATCGACTGCATGCCCATGGCTGCCAGCCGTGCACCGACGTCGTAATCTTCGGTGAGGCTGTCGGTGTTGAAAGGCTGGTTGTCGGTCTGCGCGCTCAACGCCAGCAGCGCACGCCGCGAAAAGCAGGTGCCGACGCCGGCCGACGGCACCATGCCGGACACGCTCTCGCGCACCACCAGGTCCTTGGCGTGCCATTCGGCGAACTCGTCCATGTAGACACCGGCCACCAGTTCGTACCATTCGCGGTCCAGCGAGGTGACCGGCAGCTGGATCATGTCCTTGCGCGGCAGCAGGTAGTTGTAGAAGCGCAGTTCCATCGGGTGCAGCACGTCTTCGCTGTCGTGCAGGATCACCCCGGCGAACTCGATGTCGTGGCGCTTCTCGTAGTCGAAGATCGCCAGGATCAGCCAGTTCAGGCAGTCGGCCTTGCTGGTCGGTCCGTCATGCGGCACCTCCACGCGACGCAGGCGCTTGTAGCGACGGCGCATGCGCTCGACTTCGTCGATGGTCTGCTGGTCGTTGGGATAGGTGCCGACGAACACGACGTACTCGCGGTAGTCGAGCACGTTGACCATGTTCTCGACCATCTGCGCGATGACGTCGTACTCCATCCACGCCGGCACCATGATCGCCAGCGGCTGTTCCGGCCGCTGCAGCAGGTCTTCCTGGGTCAGCGGCCGGTACGCGTCGCGGCGCTTGACGGTCAGCGCGCGCCAGCTCTCGCGCACCCAGTACCAGACATCGATGAACAGGTCATCGAGGCTGGAGATCAGGATCAGCACGGCCACCGCCGCCGCCGTGGTTTCCAGGGCGGCGTAGTAGTTGGCCAGCTGGATGTTCCAGAACAGACCGTCCACGGTGGATCAATGTCCTGCGTTGGCGGACTTGCGGCGGCGCACCTGGGTGACGCGGGCGGCCAGCAGCGCGAATACGATCACACCGACCAGCAGCAGCAACCAGACCATGTGCCGTTCCCACTTCGATTGCGGATTGCCATCGTGCGCGAGGCGCGTGCCATAGGGATCCTGGCGGTCGAATTCGCGCACGACATCAGTGCCGTCAAGCACGGCCAGATCGCCGCGCAGCAACCGGAACGGTGCGCTGAACGACGGTGCCTGTGCGCCGAGGTCGCTGTAAAGAACGCCCAGCTGGCCTCCGGACGAACCCACCTGCACCACCGCGGCGTGATCCAGGCCGCTGACATCCAGCAGCGGTTGCGACGTGCCACCGACGCGCAGGTGGCCGTCCTTCTGGCCGGCCACATCGACACCGGCCGGTGCAACGCCGAAGGCCAGCCATGGCGCGCCCGGGCTGACCGCGGCACCGGCGTCGACCACCTTCAGTTCCGACGCCTCCGGCGAGGCGCCCACTGCACTGGCCACCGCGATGACCTTGCCCAGCGAGGCCGGTGCATCCTGCAGCCAGGCGCCGGGCACGAACACCTGGTTGCCGCGTGACAGCTGGCTGCTGGCACCGACGAAATCACTGCCCAGCGAGCGCTTGGCCAGGGTCAGGTGGCTGCTGGGCAGGATCGAGACTGGATAGCCGGTCGCCGGATCGTGGCAGTAGGGGCGTGCCGGTTGGCGCAGGAAGCTGACACGGATCTCGTTGCGCGCCGACAGCGCGTAGGCCGGTACCTTGGCCACCAGCCGTTGCGGTTGGCCGTTGGCCGACAGCACCTTGCCGCCCAGCAGGTAGTCGTTGAGGTAGATCGTGGCCACCGCGCCCTGACCCGCCGCATTGGGGGCCGCCGAGACATCGATCACCACTTGCTCGGGCAGGCGGCCATCGGCCGACAGCGTGCCCAGATCGAAGCTGGCGCTGCGGTCGGCGCGGGTCACCACATCCATGGTTCCGGCGATGTTTCCGAGCCGGCTCAGCAGTACCTGGTCACCGTCCAGTTTGGGCGTTCCTGCTGCGCTGACCTGCAGGCTGCGGCCCAGCGCATAGCTGCGCCACTGTTCGGCGAACAGTCCGGCCACCTTGCCCGCTGCCGCCGGGTCGACCACCAGCGTCGGACGGCCCGCAACGGCCACCACGCTGACCGAAGCGTTGGCGGCGGGCTTCTCCAGGCCGCTCATGTCAGTACCGCGCCACGCAGCAAACGCTGCGCCCGCATCGGTGCCCGCCGCGCCGACCTGTGCGGCCAGCGCATCCAGCGCCGCGCGTACGCCGGCGCGCAATGCCTCGCTGCCGATCATCACATCGGCGGCAAGCGGCCCGCTGTCACGCAACGACAGCAGCGCCCCCACTTCGGCCAGATCCTTGATCGCGTGCACGCGTTCGCCCGTAGCCAGCGCTGCATAGGCCGGCACGCCCTGCAGGCTGGCCGGGACGCTGATGCCAGCCAGGTCGACGCTGTCGCCGACCTTGGGCAGCGCCACCACCTGCACCTGCTTGCCGCCGGCCTGCAACGCGGTACCAATGCGCCAGGCGGCATCATAGGTTGGCGCCTGCAGCGCCTTGCCCTCCACCAGCAGGCGCACCCGCGGTGGCAGCGCGCCCCAGGCCTTGGCGACGTTATCCACGGCACGCCCATCGAAGCGGTAGCTGAAGCGCGAATCCGGTGACAACCGCAGCACATTGGCCGGCGCGCTCTGGTCGGCACATTGATAGTCGGACACGATCGACCACCAGCCGACACCGACCCGCACGAAGCCGTTCTGGCGGGGTTCGCCATCGATGGCCAGCAGCTGGCTGGCATCGCCCTGGGCATCGGTGATCGAACGCGCGGCGACCGGATCGCCATCCACCGACCACAGGCCTGAAGTGCGCCCGGCGTGGCCACGCACATAGCGCCCATCGAGCTGCAGCTGCGCATCGCGGGTGGCAACACCGGCCGGCACCGGCAGGTAGACCTCGCGCTGGCTCTCCTGCCCACTGAGTACCAGCGGTTGGCGGAAGCCGAGTTCGCGCAGGGTCATCTGCCGGCTCACCGTGCTGTCGCCGCTCCATTCTGCGAACTGGCCGGCGACGCTGTCGGCGGCGTGGGCACTGCCAACCGCGCACGACAGGACGAACGCGGCGGCGGAAACAAACAGGGGACAGCGGCCGGTGTGGCTCATGGCGTCACTTCATGGAGAGGGTGGTAGGCGGCACCGCCGCTGCGGAGACCGGGCGAGAATTCGGGAAGCGGGGCGCCACGCAAGGCGGCGACGATGCGGGCGCTGGCGCGGCCGTCGCCATAGGGACTGCCATCGGGGTCGAAACGGGTCGGCTGCGGTGGCTGTGCCAGGGCCGCATTGACCCCCTCGACGATGCGCGAGGGCGTGGTCCCGACCAGCGTCACCACACCGGCCTCGACCGCCTCCGGGCGCTCGGTGACGTCGCGCATCACCAGCACCGGCTTGGCCAATGCCGGCGCTTCTTCCTGCACGCCACCGGAGTCAGTGAGGATGACGTCGGCGCGCTGCATCAGGCGCACGAAGCGCAGGTAGTCCTGCGGCGGCACCAGGTGCACGTTGTCGAGGTTGCCCAGGTGTGCGTTGACCGGTGCCTGCACGTTCGGATTGAGGTGCACCGGGTACAGCACCTGCAGGTCCGGCCGCTGGGCCAGTTCGGCCAGCGCACGGCAGATGTCCTCGAAGCCCTGGCCGAAGCTCTCGCGGCGATGGCCGGTGACCAGCAGCAGGCGGCGCCCGGGGTCGAGCATGTGGAAGGGTTCGTCAGCCTGGGCACGCAGTGCCGGATCGGCATCCAGGCGCTGCACGGTCTGCTGCAGGGCATCGATGACGGTGTTGCCGGTGACCAGGATCTGACCGCCCAGATGCTCACGGGCCAGGTTGGCGCGCGAGCCGGGAGTGGGTGCATACAGCTGATGACCGACCACGTCGATCACCCGCCGGTTCATCTCCTCCGGCCATGGCCGGTTGATGTCGCCGGTGCGCAGGCCGGCCTCGACATGGCCGATCGGAATGCGGTGGTGGAACGCGGCCAGGGCGGCGGTCATCGCCGTGGTGGTATCGCCGTGCACCAGCACGCGATCCGGGCGGACCTGCGTGTAGAGCGCGTCAAGCCGCTCGAACAGCCTGGAGCACAGGCCATTGAGGGTCTGGTTGGGCACCATGACATCCAGGTCATGGTCGGCGGTGATCTCGAACAGCGACATCACCTGGTCGAGCATCGCCCGGTGCTGGCCGGTGATGCAGACCACCGATTCGATGTCCGCAGCCTCGGCCAGGGCGCGCACCAGCGGCCCCATCTTGATCGCTTCCGGTCGGGTGCCGAACACCGACAGGACCTTCACCGGGGTGCTCCGGAAGGCCGGTGCTGGAGAATGCCAGGAGCTGTAGCCACGTCTGGATCCTTTCGGCGTTCCCGCCCAATGCCCGCAGGCAGGAGACGGTCACCTCATGAGGAAACTCCAAATTCGCGACGTCCATCACATTAGATTGATGGTACGTGCGTCGTGGCACTGATCTTCATCGTTGAAAGATCAAGACGCAGTCAACGCCGCCCGTGGAACGGGCGACGTTGCGGCGGAACGCAGCAGGGACAGGCGCCCGGGCGGCCTTACTCGTACTGGATGGTGAAGGTGGCCTGGCCGTTCGCGACACCCGCACCCACCGTACCGGCCTGGGTCTGCACATAGCGCGCGCGCAGCGGCAGCGCCATGACGCTGGTCCCCGGCGCGGTGGTGCCGACGTTGATGGTCTGGCCGAAGCGCACTTCGCGCTCGGTGGTGCCAACGCGCTGGACCATCTGGATGCCGATGCGGGTGGCGCTGTTGCTGGCTGCGCTGAGCTTCAGCACACCCGGCATGTTCGAGCTGTCCTGGTCGGCATCGAGGCGGATGCCGATCTTGCTCTGGTAGGCGGCAACATTGCTGCCCTGGCAGTTCAGGCGGATCTCGAAATCACGATCGACCGCGCGCGAACCGACACCGGTGAAGGTGGTGTTGGGCACGCTGCCGAAGTCGACGGCGATGTTGCGGCTGCCGGCCTGCACTTCGCAGGTCGGGCTGACCACGGTGGTGCCCGAGCCCTTGAAGGTGGAGGTCAGCACCGGTCGGCCGGCGCCATCACCGTCGAAGTAGTACGTGGTGAAGCGGCCGTTCGGCGCGATCACGCCCGAGCCGGTCTGCGCAGCGGTCTTGATCAGCTGGATGCGGAAGGTGCCGCCGACCAGCGAGATGGTGCTGTTGCTGGCGAAGTTGATGGTGTGCGGATAGTAGGTCTGGATCGCGCCGGAGTCGCGGTACAGGCGGATGCCCACGCCCGCCACATCGGTTTCATAGACGTTCGAGAAGCCGGCCACCGGACGCTTCTGCGCGGCGTTGACGTACTCGCCGATGGAACGGCCACCGGACCAGTCGCAGCGTGCCACGCTGTTCTGCTGGTTGATCGGTTCGCTGATCTCCTTGATCACGCCACCGACCGGCGTGCTGGGCAGGATCACGATCTGGCCCATGTCCATGGTCACGTCCTGCGCGGTGAACCAGCTGGACTGGATGCGGCACGACGCGCTGGCCTGCTGTGCCAGCAGTGCGCCACCCAGCAGTACAAGGGCCGTCAGCGCCTTGCGGCCACGGGAAGAAATCATCGGCATGCTGCCTCCAGCGGAATGAAGCCGGTCTTGGACGCATCGGCGCCCGCCGGAACCTGGTAATCGATGGTGCAGCGCTGGTCGGCACCGGCGCCCCACTCCACCAGCAGGCGGCCCTGGTTCTTTTCACTGCGTACGTACAGGCGGCCGCCCTGGCTGACCATGCCGACCGGCTGGCCCTGCTCATCCTTGACCTGTGCACCGAACGGCATGCTGCGGCCATCCGGGTTGCGTACCTGGATCAGCAACGCGTTGCCCTTGCGGGTATCGAAGCGCAGGTAGCTGATGGCACCGGCGAACGGTGCGATCGACTGGCTGGTGCTTTCCAGCTCGACGTCGTGGGCCATGCCCTGCGGATCGAGGGTGACGGTGTTGAGGCGGTACGGCGACACGTACGGCACCACGGCGTAGCCGCGGCCATCGACGCGCAGGCCCGGGGCGTTGCTGACGATCGCATCGCGCGCGCCCGGTGCCTCGACCAGCACCATGGTGTCGCCACGCTGCGGGGTGAAAGTGAAGCCGCCCGGATGCACCACCACGCTGCCGTTGGCACCGACGGAGGCCTGGCGGAAATCACGCGAGTGGCTGTAGGTGGCATTCAACGCGGAGTAGCGGCTGCGGTATTCGGCATTGCCGACCGCCGTGGTGCCACCCTCGCGGGAATCGGACAGGGCCACGCCGTAGCTGAAGTTGTTGTCGACGCCGGCCGAACCGGTGATGCCGACGCGGCTGTTGTCGTAGCCACCGCGGTCGCGCACGCCCAGATCGGCACTGAACGACACCGGGTGGGTACCACGGCCCAGCGGCACGCTCATCGACAGCAGGTACTGGGTGTCGGAACGGCCGAGCACGCCTTCTTCGGTGCGCAGCGCCGAGAAGCCGTAGTTCACCGAACGCCAGGCGTTGTTGTAGCCCACCTGGTACTGCTTGGAGGTGCCGGAGCGGTCATAGAAGTCACGCACCGAACCGGTCACGTACAGCGCACCGCCACGACGGCCCAGCGGCTGGTTCAAGGTCACCTGGAACTGGCTGCGCTGGCGACCACGGGTGGTCGGATCGATGCCGCGCTTGTCCGAGTCACGGCCATACAGCGCGTCCTGCAGGCTGTAGAAACCTTCGGTCGAGTAACGGTAGGCGGCCAGGGTCAGGTTGGTGCCGGTCTCACCGATCATGTTGCTGTAGCTCAAGCGCACGCTGGCGCCGGTGTGGCTGCCGTAGTGGTCGAACGAGGTGCGTGCATGGGTGACGTCTGCCGCGAAGGCACCGACCCGCGTGGACAGGCCGACACCGTACAGCAGCGACAGGTAGCCATCGCTCAGCGCGCTGCCGCCGTACAGGGTCAGCTGGTTGCCGATGCCGCGCTGGTAGGTGCCCTGCACCAGCCAGGGTTCGTCGGCCAGCAGCTTGTTGCGCACCTGGCCGGCGGTCAGCGAGTAACGCGACACGCCTTCGCGCAGCATCTGCGGCACCGAGCCGAACGGCACCTTGAATTCGCGGCGGCGGCCATCGGCCTCGATCACGCTCACTTCCAGGTCGCCGCCGTAGCCGGTCGGGTACAGGTCATCGATGACGAAGTTGCCCGGCGAAACGGTGGAGGAGTAGATCAGCTGCTGGTTCTGGCGCACTTCGATGCGTGCGTTGGTCTCGGCGATGCCGCGCACGACCGGCGCGTAACCGCGCAGCGAATCGGGCAGCATGCGATCGTCGCTGGCCAGGCTGGCACCACGGTAGCCGATCGAGTCGAACAGCTCGCCGGTGGTATAGGCCTCACCGATGGTGAGCATGCCGCGCACCTGCGGGATGCCGCGCTGTGCGTAGGTGGCGATGCTCTGCCAATGGCGGCCGTCACCCTCGGACCAGGTCAGGTTGGAGTCGTGGCGGAACTGCCAGCCACCCAGGTTCAGGCCGGCATTGAGGCCGAGATAGGCACTGCGGTTGCGCTGGCCACCTTCGACACGGCTGTTGCTGTCGATGGCATTGAAGCTGTAGCCGACGAAACCGGCATTGATGCCGCGGTCCCACAGCGCCGGGTTGACGTAGCCGCGTGCCTCACGGCGCAGGAACACCTGCGGGATGCTGAGGTCGTAGCGCAGGTTGCCGCTGTCGTAGACACCGTAGGCGTTGGCCATGCGCTGCTGCACCGGCACGCAGCTGGTCGTGTCGGTCGGCAGCGTCGGGTCCTGCTGCAGCAGCACGGCCTCGCTGTCCACGCCCATTTCTTCCAGCATCGGCAGCGGCAGGCAGGCGTCGACACGGCCCTGTGCATCGGCCTTGAACTGCAGGTCACGACGGCCCTGCCAGGCACCGTTGACGTAGACATCGACACGGTAACTGCCGGCCACCATCGGGTTGCCGTTGCTGAAGGCAGCCAGGTCGACCTGCTTGGCCTGGCCGGACAGGAAGCTGGAATTGAACTGGGCCGATTCCGGTGCACGCGCATTGGCCGCACCACTCTGCGCCATCAGCGCCTGTTCGCCGAGATTGGCCGGTGCAGCCAGCGCCCATCCTGGGCAGGCCGCGCCAACAACCAGCAGGCAAAGCGCCTGATGGATCGACAATGTCAATCTGTTTCCGATCACACTGACATTCCTTCAATTCGCCGCACGGCGGCGGTGGCGGGATGCGCAGGCCCATGGCCGGCGCGGCGCGTTCAGCTCCCGGTGCTGTCGAGGCGGACGGTGTGCTCGACCCGGCCGCCGTAATCGTTGATGGTGATGAAGCGCACCTGGTTGGTGCCCGCCGGCGCGGCGAACTCCAGGCTCTGCTTCGGCGCGACCATCGCGCCCTTGTCCTCGACGGCCTTTTCGCTGCTGCCGGTCACGGCATGCACTTCGGCCAGAGTGACGTGGAAGGGGCTCGGGTTTTCCACCCGCAGGCGGTCGCCATTGCGGGTCCAGCGCAGCGCTGCCGGTGCGTCGTTGGCGACGCCCTTCAGGCCCTGCGGCCGGTAGAAAAGCTTCAGGCGCGAACGGAACGCAACCTGCAGGTAATTCTGGTCACCACTGTCGGCGTTGTCCGGCGACGGCGGTACGTCCAGCACATTGAGCCAGAACACCGTCTCGCGATCGGTCGGCAGCTGTGCGCCGGAGAAGATCAGGCGCAGCGCCTGGCTGCGGCCCGGCTCGACGCGCGCGATCGGCGGCGTCAGCACGAACGGAGCATCACTGGTATCGGCGGTCTGGTTGGCGTCGCCACTGTCGATCCAGGCCTGGACCAGTGCGGGCGAGTCGCCCACGTTGTCGACCTGCACGGTGACTTCGCGCGCCTGTGCCGGGTAGATCACCCGCGTGCCATTGACCACCACGCCGGCCAGTGCGTTCTGGCAGAGGGGCAGCGTGAACGCTGCCAGCAGCAGCGCCCGGGGAAAGAGTGCTTTCATCGGAAGTACTACGCTCGAGGGGTGTGGCCAAGGGCCGCGGAGCACTGGCCGGCGCGTACGCCGGCCAATGCGGGTACGGCTACGATCAGTTGTAGATGATCGTGTACTTGACGCTGCTGGTGACGTCGCCCGGGGTGGCGGCGGCAGTGGCGTAGTACTCAGCGTAGTAGTTCAGGTCGGCCGAGCCGTCGGTGCCGACGGTGACCCACTGCGAGTTGGTCTGGGCCAGGCCAGCGCCAGCCGCCTTGATCGGCAGGAACTGGTTGTTCGAGCCCAGCAGCTGCAGCTGCACGTTGGTGGCAGCGTTGGCCGAGGCCTGGTTGACCAGGCGGCCGCTGTTGAAGTCGACGGTCGAACCCGGCTCGAAGTAGGTGGCGACGTTGCCGGCGCTGCACTTGGTCAGGTTGATGGCGAACGGGGTACGGCCCGCAACGGCACCGGCGGTAGCCAGGGTGTTCTTCGACACGGTCGGCAGGGTCACGGCGAAGTCCTTGCCGCCCGGGGTCGAGATGGTGCAGGTCTTGTCGGTCACCTTGCCATTGAAGGTGATGGTGCCGTCGGCGGCGTTGGCGGCCAGCGGAGCGGCGGCCAGCATCAGAGCGGCAATGAGGTTGATCTTGTGCATTCGCTTTTACCTAACCCTACTGAAGAGATGAGAAGTAGAGGAGGAAGCAAGGAGCACTGCCGGGCTAACAAGACCCATCCTTGCGTCTCACCTGTGGCCGGACTCGGACATACCTTCCCCTGAATCCGTGACGCAAGTATATGCACAACTGTGATGAAAGTCTCATTATTTTTCTGAACGCCAATTCATTGACGCCCTAAATGTGACGTGATAGGCGGAATCAGCACCTGGGACGCGTGGAAGCTTTGACGACGGGGCCGCCAGGTCGCGGACAACCGTGGATGACGCGTTGAGAGGCGCGTTCGGCAGGCGCGGAAACAGGCATTTTTCAGGCGGAAATCACCTTATTTGATGCGCATCACTCTTTCTTGGTGATGGCCCTAGCAGATTCGGATTTGTCCTATTAAAGGCGGATCGAACCTGTCGCTAACTAGGACACACCGAACCAGAGAACGTGTCATGAGGAATTCCATTCTGCTGTGTGTGGCCCTGATGTCCGTCAGTGCGCTGGCCCAGGCCAGCAGCGGCAGCATCCGTTTCAGCGGCCGCATCGCCGAGCCGGGCTGCACGACGAACCTGTCCCAGGGTGAGCTGAGCCTGGCGGCCTGCCCGCCGTCGGCCAAGGGCTCGACGGTGGAAGTGACGGCACTGGCCGATGGCCAGGCCGCGACGCTGCGCGATGGCAAGCGCCAGGGCCAGAAGCTGTCGGTGTCGGCCAGCGCGATGCGCGCCGGCGATATCGCCTTCTCCGAGCGTTACAGCGTGCAGGCTTCGAAGCAGCAGCCGCTGCAGGGCGCCTACCTGGTGGTGGTCGACTACCTGTAAGCCGACGTATTTACGCCGGCGGCAGCTCGAAGACCTGGCGCAGGTAGGCCAGGTAACCCGGGTCGTCGCACATGCTCTTGCCCGGCGAATCGCTGAGCTTGGCCACCGGCTGGCCGTTGCAGCGGACCATCTTGATGACGATGTTGAGCGGTGTCGGGCCCAGGTCATTGGTCAGGTGGGTGCCGACACCGAACGCGACCTGGCAGCGACCGCGGAAGTAGTCGTACAGGCGCATGACCTTGGCGATGTCGAGCCCATCGCTGAACACCAGCACCTTGCTGCGCGGATCAACCCGGCGCTGCTGGAAGTGCGCCAGCATGCGGTCACCCCAGTCGAACGGATCGCCTGAGTCATGGCGCACACCGTCGAACAGCTTGCAGAAATACATGTCGAAGTCGCGCAGGAACGCGTCCAGGCCGACCACATCGGACAACGCGATGCCGAGGTCGCCGCGGTACTCGCGCGCCCAGGATTCCAGTGCCGCCACCTGCGAATCACGCAGGCGCGGGCCGAGCGCCTGGAACGCCTGCAGGTACTCGTGGGCCATGGTGCCGTGCGGGGTCATGCCGTACAGGCGCGCGAAGTGGACGTTGCTGGTGCCGACCAGCTGCGGGCCGAGCCCGTCACGCAGCAGCGGCAGCAGCCGGGCATGCCAGTCACGCGAGTAGCGGCGACGGCTGCCATAGTCGGCGATGCGGCATTGTTCGAAGCCGGGGGTATCGCGCAGCAGCGCGGCCTTGGCCTGCAGCCGGCGCTCGCCTTCGGCGAAGTCGGCCGTGGTGGTGTTGCGGAACCAGACTTCGTTGATGATCGCCAGCAGCGGCACTTCAAACAGGATGGTGTGCAGCCACGGGCCGGTAATGTCCAGTTCGATCTCGCCGGGCACGGCCGTCGACGCGCGCAGCTGGATGTACTTGCGGTCGAGGTGGAACAGGCCGAGGAAATCGGCGAAATCCGGCTTCACGAAGCGCAGGCCACGCATGTAGTCCAGCTCCGCGTCGCTGAAGCGCAGGCTGCACAGGTGGTCGATTTCTTCGTCGATCTGGTCGATGTAGCGGGCCAGGTCAATGCCGGGCGTACGGCACTTGAACCGGTACTGCACCTGGGCGCCGGGGTGCTGGTGCAGCACCGCCTGCATCATGGTGAACTTGTACAGGTCGGTGTCGAGCAGGGACTGGATGATAGGCATGGAGCGGATTATGCGCCCGGCAGGGTGAACCGGGGTGCCTGCGGCCACGCTCGGCTCACGGGGAACAGCATTGGTAGATCCACGCCATGCGTGGATGCTCCTGCGGCGCTACAGCGACCTGCGCAGCAGCCTCGGCACCAGCATCAGCGCATGCGCCCAGATCGCGGCCCACACCGCAACGCGTACCGGCAGCGACCGCTGCTTCGCCTCGAACTTCTGGAAGTAGCGCCACAAGCCCTTGTGCTTGTGCCATTCCACGAAGAATGGCCGCGAGCGGCTGGAGACGCCGCGCACATGGGTAACCTGCAGGTCGTTGGCGATCGCCACCACCGCGCCGGCCTCGCGTGCGCGGCGGCACAGGTCCAGGTCCTCGGCATGCAGGCGGTAACCCGCATCCCAGCCACCGATGCGCTCGAACAGGGTACGCGGCATCATCAGCAGCGCACCGGACAACGCCGGCACCGGCTGCACGGCCTGGTGCGGATCGCGCGGAACCGCCAGCTTCGAACCCTTGCCCGGCGAGCGCAGCATCAGCAGGAAATCCGGATCGCGACGGCGCACCGCTTCATCGGCGTGGCCGTGCTCGTCCACCTGCTCCACGCCCAGCAGGCAATCGCCCAGCGCCTCACCACGGCTGCGCAGTTCGGTCAGGGTGTCCGGCTCAATCATCAGGTCCGGGTTGATGAAGGCCAGCCAGGGGCTGTGCGAGTCGGTCACGCCCTGGTTGTTGGCGGCGGCAAAGCCGGGATTGTCCGGATTGCCGACGAAGCGCACGCGCGGGTCATGGCTGGCGTGCCGCTGCACGATGTCCAGCGTGCCATCCAGCGAACCATTGTCGATCACCCGGATCTCGGCGATGTCCTGCGCCTGGCGCAGGCGCGACAGGCAGGCATCGATGGTGCTGCCACTCTGGTAGGTGACGACGATGGCGGCAATGGCTGCATTCAAACGGGAGGCTCCGGCGCGGGCGGGACGAACAGGTCGCCCTGTTCCTTCGGCATTATCGCCTGCCGCATGCGCTGCTGCAGGTCGGCACGCAGACCGTGCAGTGGATCGTGCATCAGGAAATCGGCCAGCCGCGGCACCCAGGCCGGCCAGCGCGCGGCCAGGGCCTCCAGATCGCCATCGCGGCTGACCGCCTCTCCTGCCCGGCCGACGAACGCGGTCTCGCACAACACGTTGCGCCACCCCAGGCCCGCCATGCGCAGGCTCAGGTCGACCAGCGCGGCATTCCAGCCGGCATAGCTGTCCACGTCCAGGCCACCGGCACGGCGGCGCGCGTTGCCACGTACCAGCACCGCGTGGGTGACCGCCGATGGCAGCTCCGGGTGCAGCGTCGGCAATGTAGCGCAGGTATGCGCCAGCAAGGCCGGGTCATGGGGTTCGGGATTGATCTCGCCCAGCCGTGGCCACGCCGCGGTCTCGCCGGCATTGCACCAGGGGGTCGCGGTGGCAATGGCGGCATCGCGGGCGAATGCATCCTGCAACTGCTGCAACCAACCGGGCGACGGCACGCTGTCCGGCGCCAGCACGGCCACGTCCAGGCCATCGCAGGCGCGCAGCATCTCGTCCAGATGGGCAACCTCGCCCAGTGGGCGCGCGCGCCGGGTGTACTCGGCCTGCAGCGGCGTATGCGCCAACCAGTGCTCGACCACGGCCTGCGCACGCGGCCCTGCCTGCGCGTCATCGGCCAGCCAGACCGCGGTGCCCGGCGCGGTGCCGGCATCCAGTGCGGCCAGGCAGCGGTCGAGCGCGGCATCGTCCACGCACAGCGGCAACAACACGATCGCCCCCATCCCGCCTCCGTGGTTGTCGGTGGCCACAGCGTAGCACCGGGAGGGTATCGGCCGGGTTGCACCCGGCACCCGCGGTAGTGCCGGCCGCTGGCCGGCAATTCCACGTGCGGTCAACGCGCGTTCGGTACTTCGTAGCCCAGCTTGCCGACCTGTTCCGGATGCTGCGGCACGCGCTTGAGCTTGTCGGTGTTCACGCCGTACTCGTCGCGCAGGC
>NZ_JBHHMJ010000184.1:0-553 GCF_042136455.1 Stenotrophomonas sp. 3diitr2024 | reverse complement strand
TGGCGATGACCTACTCTCGCATGGCTTGAGCCACACTACCATCGGCGCAGCTGCGTTTCACTTCCGAGTTCGGGATGGGATCGGGTGGTTCCACAGCGCTAATTTCACCAGGGAGGCTTTTGGAGAGTCGCACTCGTCCCGGGGGACAAGGCGCCAGCCTCGCATAGTTCTTGTGACGTAGCGTGCACTTGGATGCTCTTACGACGTTGTCGTAAAGCCAAGGCAACTTGAGGTTATATGGTCAAGCCGCACGGATCATTAGTATCAGTTAGCTCAATACATTGCTGTACTTCCGCTACTACGGCGACCGCAAGCTGATCGAAGAGGAAAGCCTGGTCAATGACGGGGTCACCCCGGCGCGCACCGAGAGCTACTTCGCCAAGATCTATGGCATCGAAGGCGATGTGTTCGAGCTGGTGGTGACCGAGTTCTTGCGGCTGAGGCGGGTGCGCACGAAGCGCTCGTAGTGGCCCAGGTCGAGGTCGGTCTCCGCGCCGTCGTCGGTGACATAGACCTCACCGTGCTGGAACGGACTCATGGTGCCCGGGTCGAC
>NZ_JBHHMJ010000174.1:0-7320 GCF_042136455.1 Stenotrophomonas sp. 3diitr2024 | reverse complement strand
GGCGCGGCGGCGGACCGCCGCGCCGGCATGGATCAGTTGTCTTCCAGTTCCATGTTGATGGCCAGCGAGCGGATTTCCTTCACGAGCACGTTGAAGGATTCCGGCATGCCCGCGACCATCTCGTGCTCGCCGTCGACGATGTTCTTGTACATCTGGTTGCGGCCCTGCACGTCATCGGACTTCACCGTCAGCATTTCCTGCAGGGTGTAGGCCGCGCCGTAGGCTTCCAGCGCCCAGACTTCCATTTCACCGAAGCGCTGGCCGCCGAACTGCGCCTTGCCGCCCAGCGGCTGCTGGGTGACGAGCGAGTACGGACCGGTCGAACGGGCGTGCATCTTGTCGTCGACCAGGTGGTTCAGCTTCAGGTAGTGCATGTAACCGACGGTGGTATGGCGGTCGAAGGCTTCACCGGTGCGGCCGTCGTACAGCTGGGTCTGGCCACTGCTCGGCAGGTCGGCCAGTTCCAGCATGCGCTTGATTTCCGCTTCGGTGGCGCCGTCGAACACCGGGGTGGCCATCGGCACGCCGTCGGTCAGGTTGCGGGCCAGGCGCAGCAGCTCCTCGTCGCTGAACTGCGACAGGTCGACACGGTTGGCCACGTTGGTGTCGTCGTGGTTGTAGATGTCGTCCAGGAACTTGCGCAGGTCGGCGACCGCCGCCTGGGCTTCCAGCATCGCCTGGATCTTGCGACCCAGACCCTTGGCGGCCCAGCCCAGGTGCACTTCCAGGATCTGGCCGATGTTCATACGCGACGGCACGCCCAGCGGGTTCAGCACGATGTCCACGGTCTCGCCCGAGGCCATGTACGGCATGTCCTCGACCGGCACCACGTTGGACACCACACCCTTGTTGCCGTGGCGGCCTGCCATCTTGTCACCCGGCTGGATGCGGCGCTTCACCGCCAGGAACACCTTGACCATCTTCAGCACGCCCGGGGCGAGGTCGTCGCCCGCGGTGATCTTGCCGCGCTTGTCGGCGAAGCGACGCTCGAATTCCTTCTCGTGCGCCTGGATCTGCTTCTGGGCGCGCTCGATGGCTTCCGAGGCGTCCTCGTCCTTCATGCGCAGGGCGAACCAGTCAGACTTCTTCAGGCCGTCGAGGAAGGCGTCGGTGATCACGTCACCCTTCTTCAGGCCAGCACCACCATTGACCACCTTGCCCACGATCTGCGAACGCAGACGCATGTAGATGGCCGCTTCCAGGATGCGGAACTGGTCATCGAAGTCCTTCTTGACGCGCTTGATTTCGGACTCTTCGATCTGGCGCGCGCGCTTGTCCTTCTCGATGCCGTCGCGGGTGAAGACCTGCACGTCGATGACGGTGCCGTCCATGCCCGGCGGAACGCGCAGCGAGCTGTCCTTAACGTCCGAAGCCTTCTCGCCGAAGATCGCGCGCAGCAGCTTCTCTTCCGGGGTCAGCTGGCTTTCGCCCTTCGGGGTGACCTTGCCGACCAGGATGTCGCCAGCGCGCACTTCTGCACCGATGTACACCACGCCGCTCTCGTCCAGGCGGTTCAGCGCCTGCTCGGAGACGTTCGGGATGTCGGCGGAGATTTCCTCCGGCCCCAGCTTGGTGTCACGCGCGACGCAGGTCAGCTCTTCGATGTGGATCGTGGTGTAGCGATCCTCTTCCACCACGCGCTCGGAGAGCAGGATGGAGTCTTCGAAGTTGTAGCCGTTCCACGGCATGAACGCGATCAGCATGTTCTGGCCCAGGGCCAGCTCGCCGATGTCGGTGGACGGACCGTCGGCCAGCACGTCGCCGCGGGCGATGACGTCACCCACCTGGACCAGCGGACGCTGGTTGATGCAGGTGTTCTGGTTCGACCGGGTGTACTTGACCAGGTTGTAGATGTCCACGCCGGCGTCGGTGGCGCCAACGATCTCTTCCTCGTTGACCTTGACCACGATGCGGGCGGCGTCGATCTGCACGATCTCACCACCACGACGGGCGTTCACGGTCACACCCGAGTCACGCGCCACGGCGCGCTCGATGCCGGTACCGACCAGCGGCTTCTGCGAACGCAGGGTCGGCACGGCCTGACGCTGCATGTTGGCGCCCATCAGTGCGCGGTTCGCGTCATCGTGCTCCAGGAACGGAACCAGCGCGGCCGCGATCGAGACGGTCTGCATCGGCGAAACGTCCATGAAGTGGACTTCCGCCGGCGGCTTCAGCAGCGACTCGCCCTGGAAGCGGCACGGAACGAACTGCTCGGTCAGGGTGCCCTTGGCGTCGGTCAGCGCGTTGGCCTGCGCAATGACGTACTCGTTCTCTTCAATGGCCGACAGGAACTCGACTTCGTCATAGACCTTGCCGTCCACGACCTTGCGGTACGGGGTCTCGAGGAAACCGTACTTGTTGGTGCGGGCGTACACGGCCAGCGAGTTGATCAGGCCGATGTTCGGGCCTTCCGGGGTTTCGATGGTGCAGACGCGGCCGTAATGGGTCGGGTGCACGTCGCGCACTTCGAAGCCGGCGCGCTCACGGGTCAGGCCGCCCGGGCCCAGGGCCGAGACGCGACGCTTGTGCGTCACTTCCGACAGCGGGTTGTTCTGGTCCATGAACTGCGACAGCTGCGAGGAGCCGAAGAACTCCTTGATGGCAGCGGCGACCGGCTTGGCGTTGATCAGTTCCTGCGGGGTCAGGCCTTCCGATTCGGCCATCGACAGGCGCTCCTTGACCGCACGCTCGACGCGGACCAGGCCGACGCGGAACACGTTCTCGGCCATTTCGCCGACCGAACGCACGCGACGGTTGCCCAGGTGATCGATGTCGTCGACCACGCCGCGACCGTTGCGGATCTCGGTCAGGACCTTGATCACGTCCAGGATGTCGGAGCTTTCGCCGTGGGCAGCGACCAGGCGCTTGGACTCTTCGTCGTTGCGCTCGCCGAAGTACTTGCTGTCGTACAACACGGCTTCGCCGGTGGTTTCCTTGCGGCCCACGCGACGGTTGAACTTCATGCGGCCGACCGCGGACAGGTCGTAGCGCTCGAAGGTGAAGAACAGGTTGTGGAACAGGTTCTGCGCGGCATCCTTGGTCGGCGGCTCGCCCGGACGCATCATGCGGTAGATCTCGACCAGGGCTTCCAGCTGGGTCTTGGTCGGGTCGATACGCAGGGTGTTGGACAGGTACGGGCCACGATCCAGGTCGTTCACCCACAGGGTGCCCACGGCATCCACACCGGCCTTGCGGAAGGCCTGCAGCTGCTCGTCCGTGATCTCGTCGTTGGCCTGGGCCAGCAGTTCGCCGGTCGAGGCATCGACCACGTCGTGCGACAGGATGCGGCCGACGATGTAGTCGTCCGGCACGGCCAGGGCGGCAATGCCCGAGGCTTCCAGCTGCTTGATGTGACGCGCGGTGATGCGCTTGCCGGCTTCCACGATGACCTTGTCGCCGTCGGCGAGGTCGAAGCCCAGGGTCTCGCCACGCAGGCGCTCCGGCACCAGCTCCAGCTGGACGCCTTCATCCGGGTTGATGTGGAAGGTGTTGATCTCGAAGAACTCGGCCAGCATCTCTTCGTTGCTGTAGCCGAGCGCGCGCAGCAGGATCGACACCGGCAGCTTGCGGCGGCGGTCGATACGGGTGAACAGCGCGTCCTTCGGGTCGAACTCGAAGTCCAGCCAGGAGCCGCGGTAGGGAATGATGCGGGCGCTGTACAGCAGCTTGCCCGAGCTGTGGGTCTTGCCACGGTCGTGGTCGAAGAACACGCCCGGCGAGCGGTGCAGCTGGGAGACGATGACGCGCTCGGTGCCGTTGACGATGAAGGTGCCGTTCTCGGTCATCAGCGGGATTTCGCCCAGATAGACCTCCTGCTCCTTCACGTACTTGATGGCCTTGGTCGACGACTCACGGTCGTAGATCACCAGGCGCACGGTCACGCGCAGCGGGGCGCCGTAGCTCATGCCGCGCTGGCGGCACTCACGCTCGTCGAAGACCGGTTCGCCCAGCTTGTAGCCGACGTATTCCAGGGCAGCGTTGCCGCTGTAGCTGGCGATCGGGAAGACCGACTTCAGCGCAGCGTGCAGGCCGTGGTCCGTGCGCTTGGCCGGATCGACGTTTTCCTGCAGGAATTCACGATAGGAATCCACCTGGATGGCGAGCAGGAACGGCACTTCGAGAATCGAGCGCTGCTTGCCGAAATCCTTGCGGATACGCTTTTTTTCGGTGAACGAATAGGACGTCATGAGGTCTTCCACCTTGTTGTGCGGATCGTGCGCCCACGATCCGAAGGGAACTTGAAATTGTCAGTTGGAAGTCGCTGGTATTGCCGGCACCAGCACGCCTTCTCCCGCTACTTCCAACTGCCAACTCGTCTGCTACCACTCCCCCGCTGCCGCGCTCGGCGCTGGCCTGCCGGGGTTTGACTGCAGCCCGTGTTGGGCTTTTTCCTGCTTTTGAAACAGTAGAGCCGACTGTTGGTCGACTTCCTTCACAGCAGTCGACTAACAGCCGACCCTACACCACCGCTACAACGACCAAAGGCCGGGGGCTTACGCCCCCAGCCTTGGCTGCATCGCCGCGAATCGGTGACGATGCAAGGTAACTGCTTACTTGACTTCGACAGTCGCGCCAGCAGCTTCCAGGTCCTTCTTCATCTTCTCGGCTTCTTCCTTCGAAGCGTTGTCCTTCAGGACGCCGCCGGCTTCGGCCAGGTCCTTCGCTTCCTTCAGGCCCAGGCCGGTGATGGCGCGGACGGCCTTGATGACTTCGACCTTCTTCTCGCCGGCAGTCTTCAGGGTGACGACGAATTCGGTCTGCTCTTCAACAGCAGCAGCCGGGCCAGCGGCAGCAGCCACGGCAACCGGAGCAGCGGCGGAGACGCCGAACTTCTCTTCGATGGCCTTGACCAGCTCCATCACTTCCATCAGGGACTTCTCGGCGATGGCGTCGACGATCTGTTCGTTGGTAAGGGACATGATTAATACCTTTGGATGATTTTCTGGATTGAGGTCCCGTCAGGAACCACGGTAAGTCGAAACTCAGGCGGTCTCGGCGGCCGGCTCGGCAGCGTCAGCGGCGACATCGCCACCCCCCTGCTTCTCGCCAACGGCCTTGATGGCGCGGGCAAACATCGTGACCGGCTCGGTCAGGACGCGGGCCAGCATGGCCAGGGCCTGGTCGCGGGTCGGCAGCGATGCCAGCACGTCGACGTGGCTCGCCGGGAACACTTCACCACCGATGGCGACGACCTTAGCCTTCAGCTTGTCGTTGCCCTTGGCGGCTTCCTTGATCAGGCGACCGGCAGCGCCGGGCTCCTCGAGCGAGAACGCGTACAGCAGCGGACCAACCATCTGGTCCTGGGCGACTGCGAACTCGGTGCCTTCAACGGCGCGCGAAGCCAGGGTGTTCTTGACAACCTTCAAGAAAACACCGGTTTCACGAGCCTGCTTGCGCATCGCGGTCATCTGGGCGACCGTGGTGCCAGCGTATTCGGCTGCGATCAAGGAGTGGGCCTTGGCGGCGACGTCTGCCAGCTCGGCGACTACTTCTTGCTTCTGGGACAGATTGAGAGCCATTGCACTCCTCCTATTGAACTCCGCTTACGGCTCCTGCCGTGTGCGGTCCTGTGCGGCATCCGTCCTGGACGCCGGGAACATCGGGATGATGTTCCGGGGGTGGGCCGTTCTAGACCTGGAGTGGGCCAACCTGGGAAACCCAGACGTGCGTGAACCAGAAAAACTCCAGAAGGGCACCATCTACGCAGGGTGATTCCGGGGAATCGATTAAGCGCTCCTGACTGCTCCGGCGGCGACTCCTTGCCAGATCGAGCCTCCATGCCCGTCGCCGGTATTGCCACGACCGCGCCTGCGGTCTTTGACGGCTACCGCGGGCGATGCACTGCCAGCGATGCCTTCAAATGTCACGGTCACGGCACCCGGGGCACCGTGACCGCTTGAAACAATTACTTCAGGGTCAGCGACGACTGGTCGACGGTGACGCCCGGGCCCATCGTCGAGCTGACCGAAACCTTCTGCAGGTAGGTGCCCTTCGAGGTGGCCGGCTTGGCCTTGATCAGGTCCAGCAGCAGCGCGGTCAGGTTCGACTTCAGCGCGTCTTCGGCGAAGTCGGCCTTGCCGATGGTGCAGTGGATGATGCCGGCCTTGTCGGTGCGGTAACGGACCTGACCCGACTTGGCGTTCTTCACGGCTTCACCCGGGTTCGGGGAAACGGTGCCGACCTTCGGGTTCGGCATCAGGCCGCGCGGGCCCAGCACGGTGCCCAGCTTACCGACGACGCGCATGGCGTCCGGGGTCGCGATGACGACATCGTAGTTCAGATCGCCGGCCTGCATCTTCTCGGCCAGGTCATCCATACCGACGGCGTCGGCGCCAGCAGCCAGGGCTTCGTCAGCCTTGGCACCGGCCGGAGCGAACACGGCGACGCGGACCGACTTGCCGGTACCGGCCGGCAGCACGGTGGAGCCACGGACCTGCTGGTCGGACTTCTTCGCATCGACGCCCAGGCGCACGGCGACGTCGATCGACTCGACGAACTTGGCCTTGGTGGCGGTCTTCAGGATGTTGATCGCGTCCTCGAAGGCGTATGCCTTGCCCGGAACGACGGCGGCCTTGATGGCCTTCTCACGCTTGGTCTGTGCCATCTTATTAACCCTCCACCACGAGGCCCATGGAACGGGCAGAGCCAGCGATGGTACGCACGGCGGCGTCCAGGTCGGCGGCAGTCAGATCCGGTTCCTTCGCCTTGGCGATCTCTTCCAGCTGCTTACGGGTGACCTTGCCGACCTTCTCGGTGTTCGGGCGCTTGGAGCCCGACGAGATGCCAGCGGCCTTCTTCAGCAGGGTGGTAGCCGGGGTGCTCTTGGTGATGAAGGTGAACGTACGGTCCGAGTAGGCCGTGATGATCACCGGAACCGGCAGACCCGGCTCGAGCTTCTGCGTGGCAGCGTTGAACGCCTTGCAGAATTCCATGATGTTCAGGCCACGCTGACCCAGCGCAGGACCGACCGGCGGCGAGGGGTTGGCCTGACCGGCCTTCACCTGCAGCTTGATGTAACCGACAACTTTCTTTGCCATGTGAGTGCTCTCCGGGTGCTAGCGCCTTTCGACAACAGGCTCCCCATCGGACCGGGAATCACGCGTCCCGGCATCGCGTTTTGAAATCATGCTGAAGGCCACCTTGCGGCGGCCTCGTCCTGCTGGCTTCCCCAGCGGGGAGCCGCGCACTATAACAGGTTTTTTCTTCACATGCCTGAAGCGGCAGGTAAACGAACGGAACCGGGCCAGGCCCGGTTCCCTTTGGAGAGTCGAGCCATGCCCGACTACCGCACCATCCAGACCCCGGAGTCGAGCATGGCTC
>NZ_JBHHMJ010000152.1:0-919 GCF_042136455.1 Stenotrophomonas sp. 3diitr2024 | reverse complement strand
ACATGTGTCGTATCAGATTCAGCGTCTTTTTCTTCCCCAACGATATTAAAATGCTTTTCAATATTTCCTGCTAATTTAAACATATCTTTCTTACTCTCTAAGTATTGAAAGACTGTCTCTTTTTTATCTAGTCCTTCCGGTGCTTTCCATTCTTCACCTATGTATGCAGGTGTTTTAAATTCTTGATGATATTGAATTTTTTGTTCTTCCGCTTTCGTTGTCGTTGCCCCAAACGCTCCAAATCCCCCGGCGATAACAGTTAACGCTAATGCTGATGAAATGACTTGCTTTTTCACTATAACATTCCCCATTCCCATAAAGATTTTTGACACTTTTATACAATTCTTATTTTCCCAGCTGATACCTCTACCAAAAATTTGAGAAACATTTTTCAGACAATTCCAATCAAAAAAAGAGGACATCTATCGGATGTCCTCTTTTCTATAAACCTTTTATTGTTTTTTCAATTCAATTGCTAAATAGTGTGATTGCTCTTTCGCTTGAATGTGAATATCTTCTTCTACAGATTCTGCTGCATCCCGCATAACAAACGTTTCACCATTTATTACACTGCTTCCTTCAATTTGTACAAGGTACAATTGACGGCCTTCTTTCACTGGAAAATGAATTTCTTTTCCAGCCTCTAATGATAAAGAATATAAATTCGCATCTTGGTGAATTTGAATTGGTGCATTTCCTTCTACTGAAGATACCATATGGAACCATTCATCTTCACGCTTGCTCCAATCAAATTTAAACTCACCATAGTTTGGTTTATGATCTGCGCGGTTCGGTCGCGCTGGCCGAGCAGGTCTACGTGTTCGGTGGCTGGTCGCGCACCAGCAAGACCCGCCACTACGGCGAAGATTCGCTGAAGCTGGAACTGAACCAGCCGGAGCTGGGTATCGGCTACCACATG